>NZ_VFVS01000002.1:255000-389507 GCF_006442215.1 Mesorhizobium sp. B2-3-11
CGTATATAGTCGCCACCAACCAAAACTGTCAACACCGATCTCAGATGTTTTTGAACTTTTTACGACAGAAGTTTCGGGCGGGCCTTGTCGATAGCCGACTGCCGCAGGGGAACAGGGGATAACAGGAGGAGGAGGCCACGAAGGAGCCCTATTGCCGCCGCATTGCCGTTCGACACCAAGGCCAATAAAGAGGCGCGAGCACAGCCGTGCAATGGCCTCTTTACGAGCCTCGTAAGGAAGCGCGCGGCAAGCCCTATAGATGAAGGCACGCCGCCCGCTTTTCACAGTGCTCTATAAGAGAAGTGCACGAGGGGAATTCGACCGGGGCCTGAGGCTTCGTTGACTTAACCTGCCGTGACAGGCAAATGTCATGGCCACAACAAAAGCGACAAGCCGTTCCGCCCGGGGAAGAAGCAGCCTTTCTGGATGCCAGATACGGAAGATGTCATAGCCGAACTCGGCAATGAGCCGCCGCTTATCGCGGACGGCCGCAGCGGCCCGCCCGATCGGCGCGAGGTTTCTGCGCGCTGGCTGTCGGGAACATTTCTCACTGGCGTGACCTCGAGCGTGCTGATGGGCGTCGCGCTGTTTGCCGCCCTCGACGGGCGCCAGCAACTGGCGACACCACCCGAAATCGCGGAACTAATCGGACTTGCCAGCAATGGCGATTCCGGCGAAGTGGCCAAGACCACCAGGCTGGTGGCGCCGCGCCAGATTGCCAAGGCCAAGGACCGTCGTCGCATGGAAGTGTCGATGGTCACCAAGGTGGGCGACCGCGACGTCATCCACACCATGCCTTTCGTACAGATCAAGATGGCACTCGCCGCCGGCCACACGACCAGCCGGGCCTACCCGCCTTTCGACCCGATGCAAGTGTTCGGCGACGACGGCGACGATGCATCGGCGCAGCCGGCGACGGCCTCGGCCGCTTCCGGCCAGATCTACGGCGCTAAGGTCGAAAGCGAAATGAGCCTGAAGACGGTCGATTTCCCGATCGAGACGGCTACCTTCGACGAAAAGAGCGACCTGTCAGCCGACGAAGTTGAAAAGGTGGTACGCGAAGCCGGCACCGACCTCAGCGACGGCGCCGTGCAGGTGGCTTCACTCCATTATGTCGATCCGCAGCGATTCGGCGAAGCCTTTGCCGAGAGCATGGCCGGCTCCTATGACGTGAAGATCGTGCCGGAAAACGTTTCGGTGTCGCCGCGTGCGAACGCTGACGACCAGGCGCCGGCTTTCGCCGAGGAAATCATCCCCTTCACCAAGGACACCGACCTCACCGAGGCCTTTGCCGATTCGGGCTATACGGGCGACGATGCCACCGGAATGGCCGAAGCGATCGCCAAGCTGCTCAACGCCCCGGCGCTCAAGGCAGGAACCGTGCTGCGCGTCGGTCTCGAGGTTCACGGCGATGCCGCCAAGGTCGTGCGCACCAGTGTCTACGACAAGACCACGCATATCGTCACCATCGCGCTCGACGATCGCGGTCAGTACGTGCCGGCGCAGGAGCCGGAGCCCAATCCCGAATTGTTGACGGCATTCGACGATTCATCGGCGCCGGTGGTGGTGCGCGGCAATCTGCCCAACGTCTATGACGGCATCTACCGCACCGCCTATTCCTATGGCATGTCCAAGGCGATGACCCAGCGGCTGATCAAGCTGCTGGCGTCTGGCGTCGACTTCCAGTCGCGACTCAATCCGTCGGATCGCCTCGAAGTGTTGTTCTCGCAGCCTGATGGCGACGACCAGACGTCCGACAATTCCGAACTTCTCTATGTCTCGGCAACCTTTGGCGGCACGACGCGCAATTTCTACCGCTTCCAGATGCAGGACGGCAGCACCGACTATTTCGACCAGGATGGATCGAGCGCCCAGCAGTTTCTACTGCGCAACCCACTGCCCAACGGGAGATTCACCTCCGGCTTTGGTGCGCGCAAGCATCCTATCCTAGGCTATGTCCGCATGCACACAGGCACCGATTGGGCTGCCCCCATCGGATCGCCGATCATCGCCGCCGGCAATGGCGTCGTCGAGAAGGCGGGCTGGGCCGGCGGCTATGGCAAGCAGATCATCCTGCGCCATGCCAACGGCTACGAGACCTCCTACAATCACCAGAGCGCCTTTGCCAAAGGTATTGCGCCGGGCGTTCGGGTTCGCCAGGGCCAGGTCATTGGTTATCTCGGCCAGACCGGTCTCTCCACCGGTCCGCATCTGCACTACGAGTTGATCGTCAACGGCACCAAGGTCGATTCGATGCGCGTGCGTCTGCCGGTCGGCAAGGTGCTGAAGGGCGACGATCTCGTCGCCTTCAAGCGCGAGCGCGAGCGCATCGACGATCTGCTGAAACAGGAAGACGGCAATTCGCTGAAGGTCGCCAGCGCCAAGATCGAAGGCTGAGTCAGTCGCGCGAATTCTCCGTTTGCGCCGGCCAGGGCGACGCTTGCCCAGGCACCGTAATCCAGGCGACGATCGCCGACAGCAGGCAAAGGAGCGCCGTGACCACGGCAACCGCCGCAAAAGCCGAATCGCCGGCGGCAACCCTTATTGCATTGATATCCGCTGCAAGCCCGGCCGGCGGCGGCTCGCCGAAACCGGGGATTCCGGACGCGTGGCCCACGCCCAGCGCATAAACCCAAGCGGCGAGCGAGCCCATCGCCGCCACCGCGATCAGGCCGCCGACGCGCGAGACGGCGTTATTGATGCCGGACGCGGCACCCGTATCCTTATCCTCGACCGCAGTCATGATCGCTGTCGACAGCGGCGACACGACCAGCGCCATGCCAAGCCCCATCACCGCCATAAGCGGAAAGGTGCCGGTCCAGAAATTGTGGAAGCCGGCATAGGTAAACAGCGCAAGGCCGGCAAAAGCGATGGCGACGACGAGACTGCCGGCGGCGATCGGAAAGCGGGGGCCGATCCGGTCCGACCACTGCCCGACCGGCCCTGACAGCAGCGCGATCAAAGCCGACAGCGGTAGGAAGATGAAACCGACCTCGGCCGAACTCAGCCCCCAGCCGGCGATCAAGAGCATCGGCAGGTAGAACAAATTGGCAGACAGCGCGAAATAGAGGAAGAAGGTCGCCAGGTTGGCGCCGGCGAAAGCCTTGACGCGAAACAGGCTGAGATCGATCATCGGCTCGCGCTGCCAGCGCTCGTAGAGGATGAAGACGACAAGTAGCATCACGCCGGCAACGATCGCCGGGCCCGACATCAGGCCGCCCCCCTCGGCGCTCATCGCCGTCAGCCCGTAGGCCAGCGATCCGAAGGCCAGTGTCGCGAGCCCAGCGCCACCGAGATCCAGGCTGCGCTTTTCGGCTGGCTGGTCCGCCGGGATCTTGGCCAACAGCAGATAGATCGAAACCAGCCCGAGCGGCAGATTGATGGCGAAGATGGCGCGCCAGACGCCGTTGCCGAAGGTCGAAAGCACGAAACCGCCCAGCACCGGGCCAAGCGCCGTCGTCAGCGCCGAGGCCGCCGCCCAGATGCCGATCGCGCGGCCGCGTTCCTTCTTCGGATAGGCCTTGGCGATGATGGCGAGACTGCCTGGCACCATGATCGCGGCACCGATGCCCTGGAGAGCGCGAAACGCGATCAGCACGACAGCGTTCGGCGCCAGCGCACAGGCAAGCGAGGTGGCGACGAACAGGCCAATGCCGGCCACGAACGCACGGCGCAGCCCGAACCGGTCGCCCGCGGCACCGCCGGCGAGGATCAGCGCCGAGAGCGTCAGCGCGTAGGCATTGGAAATCCACTGCGCTTCCGCCAGGCTGGCGCCAAGATCGGCGCGCAACGCCGGCATGGCGATCGCCAGGACGGAACCGTCGATGAAGCCGAGCGCCGAAGCCAGTATCGCCGCGATCAGCACATACCTGCGCTGCGACTGCGGACAGAACGTACCGTTCGCGACCGGAGCGGTCAGCGGAACGGCGGCGGCTTCATTGGGCGAATGCATGCCACCTTAGTTAGACCGCCGACGCGCCGGCAACAACCAGCCAGAAGCTGTTGTCCTTGAAACCAGCCATATTGCTAGGGATCGCATCTGCCCCGATGCAAACCGCCGCAGTCATGCTAGATTTCCCAAGAGCCGCAGGCGGGAGAAATCGATGAAGCGTCCACTCGAAGCATCGGTTGAGGGGCGCGGCCGTATCGTCGGTATCACCGATGGCGTGTTCGCCATCGCACTCACCCTGATCGTGCTCGAGATCAGGGTGCCGGTACATGAGGCCATCCATTCCGAACACGATCTTCTCGTCGCGGTCGCGGCACTGGCGCCCCGCTTTCTTACCTATGCCTTGAGTTTCCTGACCCTGACCATCTTCTGGTTCGGCCAGCAGGCGCAGCATGGTTTGATCGCCAAATCCGACAGACGGCTGGCCACGCTGAACCTCTGCTTTCTCGCCTTCATCGCGCTCTTGCCGTTCTCAACCGACCTTCTGGCCGACTTCCTCGAGTTCAGGACCGCGGTGCTGGTTTACTGGCTCAACCTGTTGATGCTCGGCATCACGCTGTTCGCCAGCTGGCGTTATGCGGAGAAGAGCGGCTTTGTCGCGGAGGACGTCGACGCGCAAACGAAGCGCACCGTCTACCTGCGCATCGTCAAGGCGCAGATCCTGTGGGCTGTCGGTGCCGCACTTTGCCTGATCACCCCGCTGCTGAGCGTCGGCTTCATTCTGGTGATGCAGTTGATCTATGCGGCAACGCCGAATGTGAAGTGGGTGCGCAGGATCATTGGTTGAAATTTGGCGAAGCTGACTTGGGATGCGTTGAGATTCAGGTCAGGCCGAGTCGAAGATGGTTGATACCGAGAACCGGAGCGGAGCGTATTTTCGGCTACGTGGACACCGGAAGTGCGGCCGGCATCACCTGACTATCGACATACCCTATTCGACGAACTCCACCGGCACGCCCGGCGAGACCAGTTTGGCGAGCTCCCGTGCATCCCAATTGGTCAACCGCACGCAGCCATGGCTTTCGGTCTTGCCGATCTTCGACGGCTCCGGCGTGCCGTGGATACCGTAGGTCGGCTTGTCCAGGGCGATCCACACCGATCCGACCGGACCATTGGGCCCAGGCGGAATGGTCAGGATCTTGTTGTTCTCGCCTTGCTTGAAGTTGATGTTGGGATTGTAGGTGTAGTTCGGATCGAGCGCGACACGCGACACGGCATGGATGCCGGTCGGGGACGGCGTGTCCGATGAGCCGATGGTGGCGGGATAGGCCGCGACCAGCTTGCCCGACGCGTCATAGGCGAAGACTTCCTTCTTGCCCTTGTCGGCAACGATGCGGGCAACCGGCGTCGAGACCAGTCTGCCGAAATTCGCGACCTTGACGATCGTGCCGGGACGATTGAAGTTGGCGTCCGGATTGAGCGCCTTGAGATAGTTCTCGTCCATGTGGAAGCGCTCGGCCAGCGCCTCGGTCACTGACGTATAGCCCATGCGGTCGAGCTGCGCCTTCTGGCTGTAGTCTTCCGGGATGGAGGCGACATAGGGACCGGCTGCGTCCTCCGCCGTGATGGTGTAGTTGGCGAACGCGTCGCCGCCGGATTGCGAGAGTGCTGACTGGATGCCGACCGCATCGGTCGATTTGAGGCTGCTGCCGTTGATCTGGTTGTAGGCCGCCAGCGCCTTGTCGACATTCGAACCAAAGCGCCCGTCGATGACGCCCGGCGAAGCCCCGCCCCGGTCGAGGAGCACCTGCAGTGCTGCCACATCCTGGCGTGCGCCCAGCGAAAGCGACGGATCGACCGACGTCTTGCCGCCAGCATTTGGCGGCAGTGCCGCCTGGCCGGAGGGCGCCGCCTCTTCCGTCGGGACTGCCGGCTGGACGGGGTCTATCGACGCCTCGTTCAGCGGCTGGCGCTGAATCGTACGCGGCTCTGCCGGCGGCGGCGCGTCGGGATAATTGTTGTCGTAACTGCCATCGTCCTGCGGCGCCGGCGGATAGGCATCGACGGAATTGTTATTGTCGGGATCATATTCATCGGCTGGCGGCGGAATGACCCGTCCTTCCTCTTCCAGCTGCTTGCGGCGGAAGCGGGCCATGTCCTGGGGATCGTCGAGATAGTAGCGGTCGTCGTCGGCGGGGACACGGCCTAGTTGACGCAGTCTTGTCTCGCGGCGTAGCGCGCGTCGGTCAAGCCGTGTCTGCGGCGGCTGGATGGCGATCACCTTGCCGGTATCCGCATCGACGATGACGCGATTGCCCCTGGCATCGTAATAAATATCGAGATTGCCGTCCTGGGCGAGCAGAATGCCGCCGCTCCCGGCCGCGCGGACAGGCTGGGCTGCGCCGTCACGCGTCGGCGCCGCGAACGCGTTGGAAAACACCAGTCCCGCAACAAGCGCCGAAAGGGTGAAGATAGTGCGCAGCATAGTGGCGAAACTCTCCGGTCCGTATGTGCCGCCGCC
This sequence comes from Mesorhizobium sp. B2-3-11, assembly GCF_006442215.1. NCBI lineage: Bacteria > Pseudomonadati > Pseudomonadota > Alphaproteobacteria > Hyphomicrobiales > Phyllobacteriaceae > Mesorhizobium > Mesorhizobium sp. B2-3-11. The sequence continues at coordinate 261,411 of NZ_VFVS01000002.1, forward strand.
CGGCATTGTCCAGTTCGGCGAACCCCTTCGCCAGCAAACCAGTTACCCACCATATGGTTCCGATATGAACCGGGCATGAAGATGGCGGTTTTCCGGCGCCTCGAGGAATATTGGCTAGCCTGCGCCAAGCCCCAATTCCTTGCGCGCCTGCTTCGTCAGCTTCAGGGCAACCAGGCGGTGGCTCTCGCGCAGATAATCCTTCAGCGCACCATCATCCATGCTCTGGCTTGTCTGACGCTGGATCCACTTCATGCCGCGCGAGGCAAGATAGGGTGCGGGCCGCAGGCCCGGCTGCTCCTTGAGCACGTCATAGGCGATGTCGGAACATTTGAAGGTGACGAAGAGCTGCTGGCCCTGATCCCAGCCACCGATCGCAAACACCTTGGTCCCGACCTTCCAGACATGGGCGCCGCCCCATTGCACCACGTGGTTCGTTGCAGGCAGCGAGGCGCAGAAGCCGTTGTAATCGTCCAGCGTCAATCCTGCCCCCCCAACTTCTCATAGAAACGCCGCGCATCCGGAACGGACGCGCGGCACTCCAAAGCGCGGCGCGCTTCAGATCTTTGTCTTGTGCATGTCGTTGTCCCAAAACCGTGGTCACTTTTGGGCGACATGCATCGATCAGGCCGCCACCTCGGCCGCCACGATCGTCGGCTTGGAGCGGAAATTCAGCCGGTCGGAACCGGCCGTGACCTTGACCGTCGAGCCGTCCAGGATCTCGCCGAGCAGGATCTTTTCCGCCAACGGATCCTGCAGTTCCTTCTGCATCACCCGCTTCAGTGGTCTCGCACCATAAGCGGGGTCGTAACCTTTGGCGGCCAGCCACTCGATCGCCTCGGGATCCAGCGACAGCGTGATCTTGCGATCGGTCAGCAGGCTCTCCAGCCGCTTGAGCTGGATCTCGACGATACGGTCCATGTCCTTGCGGCGCAGCCGGTGGAACAGGATCACCTCGTCGACGCGATTGAGGAACTCCGGCCGGAACGATGCCCTGACCACGCCCATCACTTCGTCTCGCACGGCATCGACATCCTGGTCCTCGCCGAGATTGACCAGATATTCGGCGCCGAGATTGGACGTCATGATGATCAGCGTGTTGCGGAAATCGACGGTGCGGCCCTGCCCGTCGGTGAGCCGGCCGTCATCGAGCACCTGCAACAGAACGTTGAACACATCGGGATGTGCCTTTTCGATCTCGTCGAACAGCACGACCTGATAGGGCCGGCGCCGCACCGCTTCGGTCAGCGCGCCGCCTTCCTCATAGCCGACATAGCCGGGAGGCGCGCCGATCAGCCGGGCGACGGAGTGCTTCTCCATATACTCGGACATGTCGAGGCGCGCCAGCGCCGTCTCATCGTCGAACAGGAAGTTGGCCAAAGCCTTGGTGAGCTCCGTTTTGCCGACGCCGGTCGGGCCAAGGAACATGAACGAGCCAATCGGCCGGTTCGGATCCTGCAGGCCCGCACGCGCGCGCCGCACCGCCTTGGAAACCGCCTGCACCGCCTCGCCCTGGCCGACGACACGCTTGCCGATCTCGTCTTCCATGCGCAACAGCTTGTCGCGCTCGCCCTGCAGCATCTTGTCGACCGGAATGCCGGTCCAGCGCGACACGATATGGGCGACGTGGTCGGGCGTGACCACTTCCTCGACCATGCCGGCCTTGCCGTCCTGGGCCTCGGCCTCCTTCAGCTTCTTTTCCAGTTCCGGGATCTTGCCGTAGGCAAGCTCCCCGGCGCGCTGGAACTCACCCTTGCGCTGGGCAATGGCAAGGTCGTTGCGCGCCTCGTCGAGCTGCTTCTTCAAGTCGGCGGCAAGCCCAAGCTTCTGCTTCTCGGCCTGCCACTTCGAAGTAATCTCGGTCGATTCCTCCTCCAGGCCGACAAGTTCCTTTTCCAGCCGGGCGAGCCGGTCCTTCGAGGCTTCGTCAGTCTCGACCTTCAGCGCTTCCCGCTCGATCTTGAGCTGCATGATGCGGCGGTCGATCTCGTCCAGCGCCTCAGGCTTGGAATCGACCTGCATCCTGAGCCGCGAGGCGGCTTCGTCGACGAGGTCGATCGCCTTGTCAGGCAGAAAGCGGTCGGCAATGTAGCGGTTGGACAGCGTCGCCGCCGCCACCAGCGCCGAATCGGAGATACGCACCTTGTGGTGCTGCTCATATTTCTCCTTCAGGCCGCGCAGGATCGAGACCGTGTCCTCCACCGTCGGCTCGTCGACGAAGACCGGCTGGAAGCGGCGGGCGAGTGCGGCATCCTTCTCGACATGCTTCCTGTATTCATCGAGCGTGGTGGCGCCGACGCAGTGCAGTTCGCCGCGCGCCAGGGCCGGTTTCAGAAGGTTCGACGCATCCATGGCGCCGTCCGCCTTGCCGGCACCGACCAGCGTGTGCATCTCATCGATGAACAGGATGATGTTGCCACTTGCCGAGGTGACTTCGGAGAGCACGGCCTTCAGCCGCTCCTCGAACTCGCCGCGATATTTGGCGCCAGCGATCAATGCGCCCATGTCGAGCGCCATCAGCTGCTTGTCCTTCAGCGATTCCGGCACGTCGCCATTGACGATGCGCAGCGCCAGGCCTTCGGCGATCGCCGTCTTGCCGACGCCCGGCTCGCCGATCAGCACCGGGTTGTTCTTGGTGCGGCGCGACAGCACCTGGATGGTGCGGCGGATCTCGTCGTCGCGGCCGATGACCGGATCGAGCTTGCCCGCGCGTGCGTCAGCAGTGAGGTCGCGTGCATATTTCTTCAGCGCGTCATAGCCTTGTTCGGCACTCGCCGAATCGGCGGTGCGGCCCTTGCGGACGTCGTTGATGACCTGGTTCAGCGCCTGTGCGGTGACACCGGCCTTGGCCAGGATTTCGGCCGTCTTTGCCGATTTTTCCATGGCAAGCGCCTGCAGCAGCCGCTCGACGGTGACAAAGCTGTCGCCGGCCTTCTTGGCCAGGTCCTCGGCGGTCGAGAACACCTTGGCCAGCGGCTGCGCCAGATAGAGCTGGCCATTGCCTCCCTCCACCTTGGGCATCGCCTCGAGCGCCGTCTCGACGCCGAGCTTGACGTCGCGGACATTGCCGCCGGCACGCTCGATCAGCGACGCGGCCAGGCCCTCGTCATCGTCGACGAGGACTTTCAGAATGTGTTCGGGAGTGAATTGCTGGTGGTTCCGGGAGAGCGCCATCGTCTGCGCGGACTGGATAAAGCCGCGCACGCGCTCGGAGTATTTCTCGAGATTCATATTTGTCTCCTTCCATCACCGGCCCGCTTTGCGGCACCGGATCAGATTGCGGTGACGGACCCGCCCATTCGAGCCGGATCCTGTTCAGGCCAGATATGGTGCACGGACCCTGGCCCCTCAAGACGTCGCGACATGGCAGGCACATAATATTCCACGTCAGCCCAAACGAAAACGGCGGAGATTTCTCTCCGCCGTCCAATGTATTGAAATGCCGTTCGCTCAATTGTCGACGTCGGAAACCACGGGTTCGGCACTGCCGCTGTCGACCGGAGCCGCCGCTGTTTCGCCCGCAGCCCCATTTTCGCTGCCGCTCTCGACCCGATCGGCATTGGTGCGCGGACGGCGCGGACGCCGTGGGCGGCGGGCAGCACCGCTCTCGGCGGCCGCCTCATTGAGTTCGGCCTGGGCGGCCAGACCTGCCGGTGAAAAATTCTCGAACCGTGAAGCCGGCTCGGCTGCCGCGACAGTCTCGGACGGCGAAGCGGGCTCTGCCTGAACTTCTGTCTGCCCCGGGGCCTCGTTGCGCTGCTGCTGGCCGCCTTGTTCGGCTGAAGAAGCATAATCGCGCTGGCCGCTCTGGCCGTAGCCGCCGTTAGGGCGGCGATCGCGATGACGCCCGCCATTGTTGTCGCGGCCGCTATTGTTGCGCCCGCCACTGTCGCGGTTGTCACGACCGCTTTCCCGGTTCAGCGTAACTTCCGCTGGCACGCCCTCGATCACTGGCTGAGGGCCGGCGCCATGGTTGACCACCGGAATTTGCGCATCCGAACCGGCATTGCCGCTGCTATTGCCTGCCCCGCTATTGCCTGCCCCGCTGTTGCCTGCCCCGCTGTTGCCTGCCCCGCTGTTGACGGCCCCGCTGTTGACGGCATTGTCAAACTCGTCGCGATCCTCATCGCCGTCCTCGTCGAACTCGTCGCGCGACTGCTGGACGTTCTGGATCGGCATCTGCGCCTGCGCGGCGGCGATGATGCGGTTGTAGTGTTCGGCGTGCTGGAGATAGTTCTCCGCCATCACCCGGTCGCCGGAGCTGTGCGCGTCACGGGCAAGGGTGGCGTATTTTTCGGCGATCTGCTGAGCCGATCCACGGATTTTCACGTCCGGGCCGTTGCTCTCGTAATTGCGCGTTAGCGGATTCGGGCCCTTGCGGTTGTTGTTATTGCTATTGTTATTGTTGTTCCCACCGCCGCCGCCATTGTTGTTGCGACCGCGCATGCGCCTGTTCTGCTGTTGTGGCCTCATTCGACTCTCTTCATCTTGAAATTTTCGAAAAACTCTTCACGAACGGAGGCGCTCATGCAGCCGACCGTTTCGTCTCTTCACCGGCGTTCGCCCGCATCGATTGCGTTGGCGCCACGTGTCATCCTGTTCCGGTTACATCACTTGCCGGACGATTCCCGCACGAAGCTTGGGCGTCGTTTGCGCAAGAAGGCAGCTATTTCCAAGGAAACCGAATCGCTAAGAGCACTGCCTGCTTCGTCTCATCCGGTAAGGCGACCCTAGCTGCATTCCCCGGTATTGCCAAGCGCTTTTTTTGCACTGCGTCAAGACGTTGCCCGTTGAAAAACAAGAACCCTGTCGTTTCCGCCGAGATCGCCAAACACCTCGCCACCCGTGTAACCGGCCGCGCGAAATATATCGTTGACGTCGTTGCTTTGTGTGTGGCCGATCTCGACCGCAATCCTGCCTTCGGCTTCCAGAAACCTTGCCGCCTCGGCGGCGATGATCCTGTAGGGGTTCAGCCCATCCACGCCGCCATCCAAGGCAATACGCGGGTCGAAATCGCGGACTTCGTCCTGCAGATTTCCAATCTCTTGAGTTGGTATATAGGGAGGGTTTGCGGCAATTACATGGTACCGGCCGGAAACTTTTTCGAACCAGTCCGATTGAACCGTCGTGAACCGGCCGCCGAGCCCGAATTGCCCGGCATTGCGGGCTGCCATTGCCAGCGCGCCGGCGGAAATGTCGACACCGGTGGCGGTCGCGGCCGGCACGACGCTCAGCAGCGCCAGGGCGATCGCGCCGGTCCCGGTGCCGAGATCGAGGATGCGGCATGCCCCCTTCCGCGCGACCATTGCCTTGACGAAAGGCAGCACCGCCTCGACCAGCGTTTCGGTGTCCGGCCGCGGCTCCAGCGTCTCCGGCGACAGCGACAGGCGCAAACCGTAGAATTCGCGATAGCCGAGGATGCGATGCACCGGTTCGCCACCGGCTCGCCGTCTCAGGGCGCCGTCGATCGCGGGGATGGCGTCGCCGTCGATCTTGCGCCCGGGGTCGGCAATGGCCTGGGTGCGCGTCGTGCCGGAATAGTGCTCGACGATCAGCCGCGCATCGAGCGCGGGATCATCGATACCGGCTGCGGCAAGCCGGGTCCGCGCTTCCCGCAGCAGTGGCCCCAGCGCCTCGGGCAGATGGTCAGCCATCGAGGCCGATATCGGCCATCAGCTTCGACTGGTGATCGGCGATCAGCGCGTCGACGATTTCGTCGAGTTCACCCATCATCACCCGGTCGAGCTTGTAGAGCGTCAGGTTGATGCGATGGTCGGTGACGCGGCCTTGCGGAAAATTGTAGGTGCGGATGCGCTCCGAGCGGTCGCCCGAACCGACCTGCGACTTGCGCGATTCGGAACGCTCCTCGTCCGCCTTGCTGCGCTCCATGTCGTAGAGCCGGGCACGCAGGATCTGCATGGCCTTGGCCCGGTTCTGGTGCTGCGACTTCTCCGCCTGAACCACCATGATGCCGGTCGGCAAATGGGTGATGCGGACCGCGGAATCGGTGGTGTTGACGTGCTGGCCGCCGGAGCCGGAGGCGCGCATGGTGTCGATGCGGATGTCCTCGCCCCTGATGTCGATGTCGACCTCTTCCGCTTCCGGCAGCACGGCGACGGTGGCGGCGGACGTGTGGATGCGCCCGCTGGCCTCGGTTGCCGGCACACGCTGGACGCGATGCACCCCGGACTCGAATTTCAGATGGGCGAACACACCCTTGCCTGAAATCGTGGCGATGATTTCCTTGAAGCCGCCTGCATCGCCGTCGCTCGCCGATACCGTTTCGAACCGCCAGCCGCGTTCGGCGGCGTAGCGCTCATACATGCGAAACAGGTCGCCGGCGAAGAGTGCTGCCTCATCGCCACCGGTGCCGGCGCGAATTTCGAGGATGGCGTTCTTGTCGTCGGCGGCATCCCTGGGCAGGAGCAGGATCTGGATGTCCTTCTGCAGCGCCTCGATGCGCTCCTCGACGCCGGGCAGATCGGCTTCGGCGAGCGCCCGCATCTCGACGTCGGTGTCCTTGTCGGCGAGCATCGCTTCGAGATCGGCCTGCTCATGCTCGGCCGAGCGCAATTCCCTGACCTTGGCCACCATCTCCTGCAACTCGGCATATTCGGACGCCATCTTCACATAGGCATCCGGCGCCGGTCCGGCCGACATCTGCGCTTCGAGCATCTCGAAACGCTTGACGACTTGATCCATGCGATCGCGGGGCAAATTGACCATGATGAGGGTGCTACAACGGGATCGAGCGGTCGTCGGCGAAGGCCTGCAGCAGCGCCCGCATCGGCAGCCCTTGCGCCGGCGCCATCAGATTGTCGTCGAAGAAAGCCTCCAACTCCTCCAGCGGCAGCTCCGTCAGCATCGCCTTGACCGGACCGATCGAGGCTGGCGACATCGAGATCGAGCGGAAACCAAGCCCGATCAGCGCCATCGCCGAAATCGGCTTGCCGGCGAGTTCACCGCACAGGGTGACGGGCGTATGATTGCGAACGCCGGCGTCGGCGATCTGCTTGAGCACGCGCAGGAACGGCGCCGACAACGTATCGAAGCGGTTGGCCAGTTGCGTGTTGCCGCGGTCGACCGCCATGACGAACTGGAACAGATCGTTCGACCCGACCGAGACGAAGTCGACCGCCTTCATCAATTCGTCGAGCTGGAATAGAAGCGACGGCACTTCCAGCATGGCGCCCAGTTTGAGACTGGTCGGCAGATGATGCGCGAAGCGTGAGAGGTGCCGCACCTCGCGGTCGATGATTTCGCGCGCCTGGGCGATTTCGCCAAGCTCGGTCACCATCGGCAGCATCAGCTTGAGCTCGCGCCCGCCGCTGGCCTTGAGCAAGGCGCGGATCTGGGTGCGCAGCAAGCCCGGCCGGTCGAGCGTCAGGCGGATCGCCCGCCAGCCGAGCGCCGGATTCTCTTCCTGGATCGCGCCCTTGAAGTAGGGCAGCACCTTGTCGCCACCAATGTCGATGGTGCGGAAGGTGACCGGCTTGCCGCGTGCGGCCTCGAGCACGTCGCGATAGAGCTTTTCCTGGGCTTCGGCGCGTGGAAAAGTCGAGGCGACCATGAACTGCAGTTCCGTGCGAAACAGGCCAATGCCGGCAGCGCCCGCCTCCGCCAACTGCGGCAGGTCGACGGCTAGCCCGGCATTCATCAGCAGGTCGACCTGAACACCGTCCCTGGTCGTCGATGGCTTCTTGCGCAGCTCGCGGTAGACCTCCTGCCGGCGCGCCCGGAACCGCACTTTTTCGGCATAGGCGGCTTCGAGATCGGATTGCGGCCGCAGATGGATCGCGCCTTCCTCGCCGTCGACGATGATCGCATCGCCGTTTTCCGCCATGGAAACGGCGCCCTTCATCTGGCCGGCGACGGGAATGCCCATGGCGCGCGCGACGATGACGACATGACTGGTCGCCGCGCCATCCTCGAGCACCAGGCCACGCAGCTTGTCGCGGGGATAGTCCAGCAGTTCAGCGGCGCCCATCGAGCGGGCGACGATGATGGCGTCCTTCGGCAGCGAGGCCGCGACATCCTCGGGTCCGCGTCCCATCAGCTGGCGCAACAGCCGGTTGGCGAGATCGTCGAAATCGCTCATCCGCTCACGCAGGTAGGGATCGGTCATGTGCAGCATGCGGGCGCGCATGTCGCTCTGCACCTTTTCCACCGCCGCTTCCGCTGTCAGGCCGTTGCGGACCGCCTCTTCCAGCCGCCGGACCCAGCCGCGGTCGTTGGCGAACATGCGGTAGGCTTCCAGCACCTGGCGATGCTCGCCCTCGAAGGCGACATCGCGGCGCTCCAGCATGTCGTCGATCGAGAGCCTGAGCGAACCAAGCGAGGCTTCGAGCCGCCGCACCTCTTCCTCGCTGTCCTCGTTGAACAAATTGGTGACGACGATGCGCGGCTCGTGCAGCACGACATGGCCAAGCCCGACGCCGTCGTTGAACGACAGGCCGGTGAAGCTGACAGGCCGGCGCAGGTCGAGTTCGAGACCAGGCCGGGTCAGCCGTGCCAGATCGCCGGTGGCGATCATCTCGGCGATGACCATGGCCGTGGTTTCCAGCGCCTCGACCTCGTCGTCGCGGTAGTGGCGCATGGTCTTGTTCTGCACAACCAGGACGCCCAGCGTGCGCCCTGCCCTGAGCACCGGCACGCCGAGGAAGGAATTGTAGATCTCCTCCCCGGTCTCCGGCAGGTAGGCGAAGGCCGGGTGTTCCTGTGCGTTGGACAGGTTGAGCGGCCTGGCACTCGCCGCGATCGTGCCGACCAGGCCTTGCCCCAGCCGCAACTGCGCCAGGTGGACGGCGTTCGGGTTCAGACCTTCGGTGGCGTAGAGTTCGAGCACCGAATCGGCGCGCAGCACATAGAGCGAGCAGACTTCGGCGACCATGTTGGAGGCGATGTCGCGCACGATCCGGTCAAGCCGCTCCTGCGGCTCCAGCGGCTCCTGCATGAGCTCGCGGAGCCGTTTCAGCAAAACGCGCGGGCCGCTGGCCTGGTCACGCATCGCGGCTTCTTCTCCAATAAACTTCTTGCCGGGCGCAGTTTCCGCCGCGGCCGGCATGCACGCAACAACTGATTCAGTCTTGCTACTGCTTATCCAGACCGTAGACGGAATGCAAAGTGCGAACCGCAAGTTCCGTATACGGACCGTCGATCAGTATCGAAATCTTGATCTCGGAGGTGGTGATGGCGCGGATGTTGATTGCCTTGTCAGCCAGAGCCTTGAAGGCGGTGGCGGCAACACCCGCATGGCTCCTCATGCCGATGCCGATGACCGAAACCTTCGACATGCCGGCTTCCGACTGCACGACATCATAGCCGATCTCGGCTTTCAGCCGGTCGAGCACGGCCAGCGCCTTGTCGACATCGCCCGACGGCACGGTGAAGGTCATGTCGGTCAGCTTGCCGTCCTCGGAGATGTTCTGGACGATCATGTCGACATTGATGTTGGCTTCGGCCAGGGGACCGAAGATGCCGGCGGCGACGCCTGGCCGGTCGCCGACACGGCGCAGCGAAATCTGCGCTTCGTCCTTGGCGTAGGCAATTCCGGTGACGACCTGCTGTTCCACGATCTCTTCCTCGTCGCAAATGAGCGTTCCCGGAGGATTGAGCAAATCCCCCATTCCGGGCGCATCGGGATCGTCGAAGGACGATCGCACGAAGGTACGCACCCTGTGCACCATGGCAAGCTCGACCGAACGCACCTGCAGAACCTTGGCGCCGAGCGAGGCCATTTCAAGCATTTCCTCGAACGATATCTTGGCCAGCCGCCGCGCCTTGGGCTCGATGCGCGGATCGGTGGTGTAGACCCCGTCGACGTCGGTGTAGATGTCGCAGCGGTCAGCCTTGACCGCGGCGGCGATCGCCACGGCGCTGGTGTCGGAGCCGCCGCGGCCAAGCGTTGCGATGCGGTTGTCCGGCCCGATGCCCTGGAAACCGGCGATGACAGCCACCTGCCCCTCGCCGAAGCGCTTGACCAGGAAGGCACCGTCGATGTCGAGAATGCGCGCCGCGCCATGCGCGTTGTCGGTCTTGATCGGGATTTGCCAGCCTTGCCAGGAGCGCGCATGCACGCCCATGTTCTGCAAGGTGATGGCGAGCAGGCCAGCCGTGACCTGTTCGCCGGAAGCGACGACCGCGTCATATTCGCGTGCGTCGTGCATCGGCGAGGCTTCGCGCGTCCAACCGACCAGTTCATTGGTCTTGCCGGCCATCGCTGAAACCACCACCGCCACCTCGTGGCCGGCGTCGACTTCGCGTTTGACGTGGCGCGCCACATTGCGGATGCGGGCGATGTCGGCGACGGAGGTTCCGCCGAATTTCATCACGATACGCGCCATGGAAGCGAAATGCCTTTGACTGGAGCCGGCCCGAGGCCGAAAACGGAAGAAAAGCGCCCGGCTGGCGCCGGCCGCTCAATGCGCGGCCTCCTTAACCAAATGAGCAAGGTTTCGCAAGACTGACGACGGATTGCGTAACAACACGACATATTGCCTTCCACGCCGGTGCCGCTTACCAAATGCTGCCCGCGGGAATTCCTCTTGGTTCGGCATAACAGATGATTGCTCGTCTTCGGCGCGCCATGCGACTGCAACCGCTCCCGATTATCGCCGGCTTCGCCGCGCTGGCGCTGATCGTCGGCGCCCGTGCCGTGCTCGTCGAGAGCCAGAGGGCCAATCGTGCCGCCGCGCGCGAGACAATCGAATACCAGGAGCAGCTTTCCGGGCTGCTTTCACTGGCGCAAGACGCCGAGAGTGGTCAGCGCGGCTACCTGCTGACAGGTGAAAAATCCTATCTGGAGCCTTATCGGAAGGCCATCGAGGCAATTCCTGGACAACTGGCGCGGATCGAGAGCGCGGCCGCTCCCGATGATCAGATCATCCAGCAGATCAGCCACATCAAGGCAGCGCTTTCGCAACAACAGGCCGAACTGGCCGAGACCATAGCTCTCTACGATCGAGGCGACGCGGCAAAGGCCCTGCAACTGGTCCGCGGCGGCCAGGGCAAGTCAGCCATGGACGAAATCCGCGCCAGCATGGATACGATCCGGCGTATCGGCGCCGCTGCGGTGGCCGCGCGCGACGAGCATACCGATCGGGTCGAGGCCTGGTTGCGCATCGGCTCGCTGGCTGCGTTGTTGGGGATTTTCCTGCTTGGTGTCTACACTATCCGTCAATCCCGCCGCCGCTTCCGCGAGGTGCTCGTCGCCCAGGAAGAGCTGATGCGCAAGAACATCGAGCTCGGCAATGAGATCCAGACGCGTGAAAATGCCGAATCCCAGATACGCCAGATGCAGAAGATGGAAGCCGTCGGGCAGTTGACCGGTGGGATCGCCCACGACTTCAACAACATGCTGGCGGTCATACTCAGCGCCATGAACCTTGCCCAGCGCAAGCTGAAGCGGGGCGAACACGACATTGAAAAGCTCGTCGAGGCCGCGACGGACGCGGCCAGCCGTGCGGCCAATCTGACCTCCCGCCTGCTTGCCTTCTCCCGTCTGCAGCCTCTGGCGCCGCAGGTTGTCGACACCAACCGGCTGTTGACCGGCATGTCCGATCTTCTGCGCCGTGCCCTGGGTGAAGGCATTCGCATCGAAACCGTGCTGGCGGGCGGCCTGTGGAAAATCCACGCCGATCCCAACCAGCTCGAGAACGCGATTCTCAATCTGGCCGTCAATGCCCGTGATGCCATGGACAATGACGGCAAGCTGACCATCGAGACCGTCAACAGCCACCTCGACGAGGCCTATGCATCGACGCACGCTGACGTCGCGCCTGGCCAATACGTGATGATCGCGGTTACCGACACCGGTGCGGGTATGTCGCCTGAGATCATCACCAGGGCCTTCGAGCCCTTCTTCACGACCAAGCCGGCCGATAAGGGCACGGGGCTTGGGCTGAGCCAGGTGTTCGGCTTCGTCAAACAGTCGGGCGGCCACGTCAAGATCTACTCCGAGCCCGGCGAAGGCACGACGATCAAGATCTATCTGCCCCGACTTTTCGGACCTGAGGAGCCGGCGGTTCCAGCCGGGCGCGACAAGGGCGCCGCCACGGTCACCGAGACGATCCTCGTCGTCGAGGACGACGCCCGCGTGCGGGCTTCCACGACGGACGTCATGCGCGAACTCGGCTACACCGTCATCCACGCGGCAGGCGGACAGGAGGCCCTTCAGAAGCTCGCCGCGACACCCGGCATCGCCCTACTTTTCACCGACATCGTCATGCCGGTGATGAACGGCCGCAAGCTCGCCGAGGAAGCGCTCGCGCGCCAGCCCGGGCTGAAAGTCGTCTTCACCACCGGCTTCACAAGGAACGCCGTGGTCCACAACGGCGTGCTCGACCATGACGTGCACTTCCTGGCCAAGCCGTTCACCATCGATCAACTGGCAGCGAAGCTGCGTGACGTGCTGGACACGAATTAGGCGGCGCCGGAACTCGCATCATCCTGACGCAGTCACGCTTGTCCATAGGCCGGGGTAGTCGACAACAAAGCCGTGCGGCGAGACGCCGAGGATTTCGTCATAGCTGAATAAGGGCGCGGCGTAGGCGTAGCGCGTCTCATCAAGACGCCGATAGGTCTGTTCGAGACGCACCAGTTCCAGTCTGGGAAAGGTCAGGTAAGCAGCCGGAGAGGACGTCGTTGCGCCGATGCCAAGATCGAACCGGCGGATCGCAAGCAGATTCGACGCGGGGCGTGAAACCGAGGTCGACGTCGATAAGACCGGTCACATCATGCTGCGGTTCGCCGTTCAGCATCCACCGGCCGTCGGAATCCCGTTCGATCGCGTGGTGCAGCCTGTTTCCGCCCAGAAAGCCGTTGACGCGCGCCGACTGAGTACGCCAACCGGTATCGCAGTCTACCCGATAGGCAAGGCAGCATGGCTTGTCGTCCTGGATGAAGATGGCCTGCCCCTCGAGGCTGTGACGGCTATCGGTCCGCGAAAGCAGGCATCCGTCATGCCCTTCGAGGTCAAGCCTCCGCCAAAGGATCGAAACCGGCGTCGCTGTCATCGCTCACTCCTCTGGTTCAAAACGATGCTTCTCATTCGTCCGCGAGGCCGATCGTGTTTCATGGCGATGCTCGGCAGCTGACATGGCCTGACATGGAGCGCCGCGATGTCAGCAGGGGAAAATGTTGCCTTGACATTCGATGTCTCACGCCCGACTTCCTAGCGTCCGAGGAGACCAACCGATGCCTGAGCCCCGACGATCGACGATCGATGCCGGAGAAGTGGAACGCTTTTCCGCCCTTGCCGCCGAATGGTGGAACCCGAACGGCAAGTTTCGTCCGCTGCACAAATTCAACCCAATCCGGCTTTCCTATATCCGCGACCAGATCGCGGCGCGCTTCGGCCGCGACCCGCGCGCGGCGCGGCCGTTCGAGGGCCTGCGTATCCTCGACATCGGCTGCGGCGGCGGTCTTTTGTGCGAGCCGATGGCGCGGCTCGGTGCCGAGGTGGTCGGAGCGGACGCCTCCGAAACAAACATAGAAGTGGCGAAACTGCATGCCGCCGAAGGCAATGTGAGCATCGACTATCGCGCCACGACGGCAGAAGATCTCGCCGAGGCCGGCGAGAAATTCGATGTCGTCCTCAACATGGAAGTGGTCGAACATGTCGCCGACATCGACCTGTTCGTCGCCAAATGCGGCGAGATGGTCAAGCCCGGCGGCATCATGTTCGTGGCCACCATCAACCGCACGCTGAAGGCGCTCGGCCTGGCCATCATCGGCGCCGAATATGTGTTGCGCTGGCTGCCGCGCGGTACCCATCAGTTCGGCAAGCTGGTGCGCCCGGAAGAGCTGGAAAAGGCGCTGGGCGGCGCCGGCCTGACCATCATCGACCGCACCGGCGTCACCTACAATCCGCTTGCCGACCGCTGGTCGCGTTCGAAGGACATGGACGTCAACTACATGGTGCTGGCGGAAAAGGGATTGGTCTGAACAGCCAATCCTCAGCCTCAGCCGCCGCCGATACCCACAGCCCGAGCCCGGCGGCGACGCCGGCGAAATAAGCCCGAACCCCTCAGGCTTTCTGGCTCTGCGCCTTTGTGGTGATGAACACGCCGGCGGTGATGATGACGGCGCCGATCCAGGTCAGCAGCTGATAGTGTTCGCCAAGGAAGATCGTACCGGCAAACAGCCCGACGGCCGCCGCGACATAGCCGATCTGGCTGAGATAGACCGGACCGCCCACCGCCTGCAGCCGGAAAAAGAAAGCAAACATCGCCGATGCCGAGGCCATCTGCGCCACCACGGTGAGCTGCACGGTGCCGAGCTGGATGAAGGCCTTGTCGCCAAGCAAGATCAGGATGCCGACGAGCAGCATCGTCGCGGACGCCAGATGGCTGCCGACCGCGAGTTCGATAGGACCGGTTCCTTCCGGCCAGTCGATAGTGCGGTAGATGTTGCCGGCAGCGAGACTGACAGGAATGAGCAGGCCCAGGACGACCCAGAAGATTTCGGCCGGCTGGCCGGCCTCGCCGCGCGTCACCGCCACCATGATCGCGCCGACGAAGCCCACGGCGATGCCGATGATGCCCAGCATGTTGGGGCGCCGCACACCGAGCAGGATTGAAAACACCAGCGTGACGACCGGCGACAGCGTGAACATGATGCCGGTGTAGCCGGCGCCCAGATGCGGAATGGCCGAAAACATCAGGAGATTGGGGACGGCATAAGACACCGCGGCGGTGACGAAGAAATAGCGCAGTTTGTGCCCGGTGAGCCGGATGCGCTGGCCGCGCAGCAGCAATACGACGAGAAGCACACCGCCGGCGCCAAGCGATATGACGAAGGCCCAGACCATGGCCGGCACGCCGGCCGCCGTGGCGACCTTGCCGAAAGGCAGCGTCAGGCCAAGCAGGCCGCCGGTGACGACCAGCAGGCCGAGCGCCGAATCCCAGAGAAGCTTCATCGTCGAGTCCTGTCGCGTGCGGCCCTTGGCCGGCATTACATCTTCGGGTAAGATATCGGAAAGATTCTTAGCGTCAAGATACATTACGGTGAGATAGATGGACCGTGCAGGGAAAGCCATCGAGCAATGGCAGCGGGAACGACCGGACCTAGACGTGTCGCCGATGGCGGTGATCGGGCGCTTGAATGAGGTCTCCGCGCTGATCGCGCGCGAGCGCCTTGCGCCGCTCTTTGCCCGCTTCGGACTGCAGGCGGGAGAGTTCGATGTGCTGGCAACGCTGCGCCGCTCCGGCTCACCTTACGCGCTGAACCCGACAGCGCTTTACGAGGCGACGATGGTGACCTCCGGGGCCATGACCAACAGGCTGGATCGGCTCGAAACATCCGGATTGATCCAGCGCGGGCCACACCCCAACGACCGGCGCGGCATCGTCGTGCGGTTGACCGAAAAGGGGCTCGCCTTGATCGACGAAGCTGTTGCCGCCCACGTGGCCAATGAGCACCAGATCCTGTCCGGCCTGACACAGACCGAACGAGAAACACTTTCGCGTCTGCTGGAAAAACTGATCGGCAGCGTAAGCTAATTGCTAGCTAGTTCCGGTCGTCCGGAAACACCGGGATCGGCATGAAATCGACGCCGTCCTCGGCCAGGCCCTTGGCCTCTTCCAGCGTCGCCTCGCCATAAATGCCGCGGGCATCGGTTTCGCCGAAATGGATCTTGCGCGCTTCCTCGGCGAACTTGTCGCCGACATAGTCCGCATTCTCGCGCACCTTCTCGGCCATCGCCTTCAGTTGTGCCATGGCCTGCTTCTGCGCCTCGCCCATGGCAAGTGCTATGGTTTCCTGCTTGCGGGCCGTGGAAACGGCGGGCGCCATCAGGGCCTTCTCGACCTTGTGCGAGCCACAGCTGGGGCAATCGACAAAGCCGCGCTTCTTCTGCGTGTCGAAATCGTCATTGCTGCGAAACCAACCCTCGAACTCGTGCTCGTTTTCGCAGATGAGGGAAAAGCGGATCAAGAGGCGGCACCCCTGAGACGCGGCGCCTCGCCGGCGTTGATGGTGAAATCCCGCGCATTTTTCAAATTGGGGATCTTCTTGCGCGTGGCAATCGACTGCGCCGGGTCGATCTCGGCAACGATCACGTCAGGTTCGTCATGCGCGGCTTCCGCGATGATGCGGCCCCACGGATCGACGATCAGCGAATGCCCATAGGTCTCGCGGCCGTCCTCGTGCAGACCGCCTTGCGCGGCGGCTACGACAAAGGCGCCGTTCTCGATGGCGCGTGCTCTGAGTAGCACATGCCAATGCGCCTCGCCGGTCTGGCGGGTGAAGGCGGCCGGCACGGAAAGCAGGTCGGCGCCGGCCATCGCCTCGGCGCGGAACAGTTGCGGAAAACGCAGATCGTAGCAGACGGCAAAGCCGAGCTTGGCACCCCCGATCCCGGTGACGACGGCCTCTGTGCCGGGCTCGTAGGCGGCCGATTCACGCCAGCTCTCGCCATTGTCGAGATCGACGTCGAACATGTGGACCTTGTCGTAGGTGGCGAGCGTCGCGCCATCGGGTCCGAACAGGAGCGCGCGGTTGGCAAGCTTGCCGTCGGCGCGCAGGATGGCGGTCGAGCCGATATGCAGGTACACGCCGAGTTCGCGCGCCAGCCTGCGCGCCGTCGAGACGATGATGTCCTTGTCCTCGGAGGTGAAGGAGGCGGCACGCGCCTGCTTGTCGCGGATCAGCGCGCCGGTCATCTCCGGCGTCTGGATATAGGTCGCGCCCTGGACTGCCGCCTCGCGCACCATCCGCTCCATATCGGCCGCATTGCGCTCGGGGCTCTCGCCTGAACGCATCTGCACTGCCGCTGCCTTGAAGACACCCATTGTCACCCCCTCAAATCGACGCGCCCGTTGGCGAGCAGTTTGTCCAGCCGGCCTTCCGCCTCCAGTTCATGGAGGTCGTCGCAGCCGCCGACATGCGTGTCGCCGATGAAAATCTGCGGAAAGGTCGTGCGCCCGTGAGCCCGCGACATCATCTCCTGGCGCAGTTCCGGTGAGAAGGACGCGTCGTGCTCGGTATAGGCGACGCCTTTGCGCTCCAGCAGCCGCTTGGCCGCCGTGCAGTAGCCGCACATCATGCGCGTATAGATCGTGACATCGACCATGACGAATTCCGCTTCCGTTGCCGACTTATATAGTCGCGGACTCGTCGGCCCGGAAGTCCCCCGGCAACACGCGGGCAAAGGTCAGCACGTCGACGGCGGCAGCGCCTCCCTTTTTCAGCGCCTTGGTGGCGGCACGCGCGGTTGCGCCCGTGGTGTAGACATCGTCGATCAGAAGCACCCTGCGGCCGGCAATCTCGATCTCGGCCTCGGCGGGCACGCGAAAGGCGGCGCGCACGTTCTCCTCGCGCTCGTGCCGCTCCAGCCCGACCTGCTGGCGGGTGAGTTTCACGCGATGCATGGCGGAAGGCGCGAAAGATAGCCCGCTCAGCTCGCAAACCGCGCGCGCCAGTTCCGCCGATTGGTTGAACCGCCGCCTGAAAAAACGGCGCCAATGCAGCGGCACAGGCACCACCACATCCGCGTCGGCGATGAGGTCGGCGCCCACGCGGACCATCCAGCGCGCCATCCAGGGAGCGAGATCGGTGCGATCCTGGTATTTCAGCCCTTGCACCATCTGGCGGGCGACGCCGGAATAGGCGACCGCTGCCCGCGCCCGCTCGAAGGGCGGCGGATCGGCGATCGCCTCCGCCGACAGGAAACCCTCGCCCATGTGATGCGTGAACGGCGTACCCATTATCGGGCACCAGGGCCGCTCCAAGAGCCGCAGCTTCGGCCAGCAGGCGCCGCACAGCACGCCGGGCTGCGAGACCTGCCGGCGGCAACCGGCGCAGACCGGCGGAAACAGGATACGCGCCGGCCAGCCAAGAGCCGACCGGGCTGCCGACCCGGCCAGCTTCCTGATCTCGTCGGACTTGATCTTGGGCATCGGATCGGCCACGTGGTTGGTTTCTCGTCGCCACCATACGAACCATATCAGGGCGCGGATATACAAGGACCCATCCCTTGCAACCTATAGTGGATACCTCCCTGTGGCTGGCGCACAAGCGGCGTGCGCTCATCCATCCGGTTGACGGTGCCGACTTCCTCATGCATCGCGCCGCCGAGGACCTTGCCGACCGGCTGGGCGCCGTCGAGCGCAGGTTCGCCAAGGCGGCGGTGCTGTTTTGCCAGACCTCGGCCGCGGCCGACGTCCTTGCGAGGAGCGGCAAGGTAGCCGACATCGCCCGTGTCGAGGCGGATGCGGCTTTCCTGAATGGCGCCGCCGGCCTGATTGCGCCGCTGGAGACCGTGCCGTTCGAGCCGCAAGGTCTCGATCTGGTGGTGTCGCTTTTGTCGCTGCAGACGATGAACGACATTCCGGGCATGCTGATCCAGATCCGCCGCGCCCTGCGGCCGGACGGACTTTTCCTTGGCGCCTTCGCAGGCGCCGGCACGCTTGCGGAACTGCGCGAAAGCCTGCTTGCCGCGGAGACCGAACTCTACGGTGGCGCCAGCCCGCGCGTCATCCCGTTCACCGATGTGCGCGATGCCGGCGCACTGCTGCAGCGCGCCGGTTTCGCACTGCCGGTCGCGGACGTCGAGACGGTGACCGTGCGCTATGCCCACCTGTTTGCGCTGATGGCCGATCTGCGTGCCATGGGCGAAACCACCGCGCTTACCGACCGCAGCCGGCGGCCGGGGTCACGAAGGCTGTTTGCCCGCGCCTCGGAAATCTACGCCGAACGCTTTTCCGACTCCGATGGTCGCATCAGGGCAAGCTTCTCCATTGTCTGGATGTCCGGCTGGGCGCCCGACGCGTCGCAGCAAAAGCCGCTGAAGCCCGGTTCCGCCAAGGTTTCGCTAAAGACGATATTAGAGAAGCCTGAAGGACACTGACCCGTTCGCGGGCATCAGCCCCAGAGCAATCCAGGGAAACTCGGGAAAACGCGTAGCGGTTTCCCTTGCGGAATTGCGTGAAAACAGGAGTTAGAGCGGTTCAGCGGTTCTATCAAACAATGACCGCCCTACTGGGCGAAGGCGTTGGCAAGTCTACTGGAATTGTCGCTGAACAACCAAGTGATCGCGTTGAAGACCTGACTGATGCCGCCGACGATCGTCAGCGACAGCACGGCAATGATCAGACCATATTCGATGGCCGTGGCCCCGTTTTCGTCCTTCAGAAAGCGTAGCAGCACTGTTTTCATCACGTTCATCCCTCTTGCCGCAACCCTACCGCCGACCTGTTAAGAAAGGTTAACGGCACAGGCTTAACAGGCGATGAAATCGCCGCCTTTCGGAAATGTCTTAACCTTGTCAGCAGTCGCCACTGCTTTTGCCATCGGAGCGGATAATGCAGACCCCGCCGGGCTCGGCCTGCAGCACGCTGCGGCGCACTGTATAGGTGCTGCGATGGCTGATCGAACCCGTAGCCGTCATGTCGAGGCCGGGGAAATCTTCGCGGGCCGATTGCGAGCGCGTCTGACTGTCGAGGAAGGGGGTCGCGATCAGCGCCAGCGCCACCGCGGCCGATCCGAACAGCAACGTGATCCGCAGGACGCCCATGCCGGCATCGGCGGCACGAAAACCGCGGTCGGGCCGGATCGTATCCCAATCCCTGTCCAGGCTCATTCTATCGCTCCCCAGCGCATGGCGGCGGCCGTACCAGAACGGCCATCCATCAATTTTTCATGATGAGATAAATCTTCCATTAATGCTGGCTGACATGGACCGTGGTCCAATCAGCTCTCAGAGGAGATCGATCAGGAACGGGATCAATGGCGCGTCGGCCGGCGGCATCGGATAGTCGCGCATCTGTTTCGGCCGCACCCATTTCAGCGCCTGGCCTTCCCTCGGCTGGGCGATGCCGCGGAAGCGGCGGCAGACAAACAGCGGCATCAGCAGATGGAAGTCGTCATAGGAGTGGCTGGCGAAGGTTAGCGGCGCCAGGCATGGGATCTCGGTTTCGATGCCGATCTCCTCATGCAGTTCACGGATGAGGCATTGTTCCGGCGTCTCTCCGGCTTCGACCTTGCCGCCGGGAAACTCCCAGAGGCCGGCAAGTTGCTTGCCTTGCGGCCGCTGCGCCAGCAGCACGCGACCGTCGGCATCGACCAGCGCGCAAGCGGCGACCAGGAGCAGGCGCTTGCCGCTGGATATCACATCATTCATGTCCGGGCGGCCGGCGGTAATGATAGCGATAGACTTCCTCGAAGCCGAGCGCGCGGTAGAGCGCCAGCGCCGGCGTGTTACCCGCCTCGACCTGCAGCCAGGCTTCCCGCGCGCCGCGCAGCCTCGCCCATTTCAGCGCCGACAGGATCAGGTTGCGGCCGTGGCCCTTGTTGCGCGCCGCCTTGTCGGTGGCGACCTCGAACAGGCCGGCTAGATCGCCGTCATGCACGCAGATCAGCGTCGCCAGCGGCTCCGCCCCATCCTCGAGCGCAAACAGCCCGGCCTCGGGCTGGATAGCGCCGATGATCTCCGACAGGCCCGGCCGCAGCGATACGTCAGAGCCGCTGACCTTGAGCAATGCGCCGATGAAGCGGCTAATGTCCTTGAGCGGTATCTGGTCCATGGCCGCGTCGAGATGCGCGTCGGCCAACGGCAGCCGCATGACGAGCGATTCGTCGAACCGGCTCCAGCCCTCCTTGTCGAGATGGCTGGCAAGATCGGGCCCGGAGAGTGGCGACATGCGGAACGTCAACGGCCGGCCATAGGCATCGAAACGGCGGCTCGCCCGACCGATGCGGTCGGCGATGTGCTGGATGTCGCCGGGATCGAGCGGATTGACCGAGTTCAGCCGCTTGGCCGGATGGCCGGCGGTCAGGCGCACCACCCATGTGCCGTCATAATGGACGGCGGCCGCGGGCCAGGCGCGAAAGCCGGCCGCCTCGTAGCGGCGCACTGTCGCGAGCATGCTTGCAGGATGACGTGAAGCCAAGGCGATCAGCTCCGGTAGTCGCCGTTGATGGCGACATATTCCTTGGTGAGATCGCAGGTCCAAACCGTCGCCTTGCCACGGCCGATGCCGATATCGGCGCGGATGCGGATGTCGTCGCGTTTCATGTAGGCCGAGGTCGCTTCTTCCGAATAGCCGGGGTCGCGCTCGCCCTCATGCGCCAGCCGGTTGTCGCCGAACCAGATCGACAACCGGTCGCGATCCGCGGGCTCGCCGGCCTTGCCGACGGCCATGACGACGCGGCCCCAATTGGCGTCCTCGCCGGCGACCGCAGTCTTCACCAGCGGCGAATTGGCGATCGACAGCGCGATGCGCTTGGCCGAGCGGGCCGATTTGGCCCCGGTGACGGTGACCTCGACCTGCTTGCGGGCGCCCTCGCCGTCGCGCACCACCTGCAGCGCCAGCGACTTCAGCACCTTGCCGAGCGCCCGGCGGAACTGGCCAAGGCGGGCATCTCTGGGATCGGTGATTTCAGGCGCGCCGCGCTTTGCCGCCTTGCCGGTGGCGAACAACAGCAGCGTGTCGCTGGTCGAGGTGTCGCTGTCGACGGTCACCGCGTTGAACGTCTTGGCCGTGCCGCGCGACAACAGGTCCTGCAGGACCGGTGCCGCGATCGGCGCGTCGGTGGCGATGAAGGACAGCATCGTCGCCATGTCGGGCGCGATCATACCGGCGCCCTTCGAAATGCCGTTGATGGTGACATCGGCGTCGCCGAGCTTGACCGTCTGCGTCGCCACCTTCGGATAGGTATCGGTGGTCATGATGGCCCTTGCCGCCTCGGTCCACAGGTCCGGCTTGCCGTCGCTGACCAGCCCGGCGAGCAGATGGCTGAACTTGGTTGTGTCGAGCGGCTCGCCGATGACACCGGTCGAGGCGAGGAAAACCTCAGCTGCCGTGCAGCCGGCCGCCTTGGCCGCAGCTTCGCCCGTCATCGCGGTCGATTCGCGGCCTTTCTTGCCGGTGAAGGCGTTGGCGTTGCCCGAATTGACGACCAGCACCCGGGCCTTGCCGGTGCCAAGGTTCTGCCGGCAGAAATCGACCGGCGCCGAGGGACATTTCGACTTGGTGAACACGCCGGCGACCGCGGTACCGGCGTCGAACACCATGGCCAGGAGATCCGTACGGTTCTTGTACTTTATTCCCGCTTCGGCGGTGGCGATGCGCACCCCTTCGATTTCCGGCATTTTGGGGTATTTCTTTGGCGCGAGCGGCGAAATCGTCGTGGACATGGGACCTCGGGCGGGAAAATCGCAAGGGGAAGGCCGGTTTGCCCGATACGGCGCGCCGGTGCAAGCGCCGTTTTCGTCGCTTCCGCCAGGGCAAACACGTTCAGGATTAAGCTTGCGTTTCAAATCTGTTGGCGTCGCCAGGATCCATGGCGCTATGATCCTCCCTATGGGCAGGCTTGCGATCCTCGCTTGGGCATTTCTGGGACTTTTGCTGCTACGCGCCGACGCCGAGCCGGCACGGCGCGTGGCGCTCGTCATCGGCAACGGCACCTATGCCGAGGCCGGCACGCTGGCCAATCCCGTCAACGACGCGCTCGACATCGCCGACAAGCTGCGTTCCATGGGCTTCGAGGTCATCGAAGGCAACGATCTCGGCAAGCGCGCGCTTGAACGCAGCATTGGCGAGTTCTCAGATGCGCTCGAAGGTGCCGGCGTCGGGCTTTTCTATTATGCCGGCCACGGCCCGATGTGAGACACCGCTTGATGACCGCGGCGCCCCTGCGTCACAAAACGGGTCGTTTCGTTTCATCGCCGGATCGCTTATCATTGCCAGAGAATTGAAACGAGGACGACAGGAATGGCCGAGGAGGCTGATACGGCGCGCAAATCGATCGGTGCGCGGCGCAATCCCGACAGTGCGGATGCCATACTGGAGGCCGCCGAGGCAGTCCTTGTCGAGGCCGGTTATGCCGGTTTTTCGATCGAAGCGGTGGCGCGGCGCGCACGCGCCGGCAAGCCGACCATCTACCGCTGGTGGCCAAGCAAGGCGGCACTGCTGCTCGAGGTCTATCAGCGCCAGAAGCGCGTCGACGTTCCCGATACCGGAGGACTGGAGGAGGATCTCGTCGGCTTTTTGACGAACCTGTTCTCGCACTGGCGCGAGACATCGTCGGGCAGCGTGTTCAGGTCCCTGATCGCCGAGGCGCAGTCGGATGAAACCGCCGCCGAAGCCCTTGCCGATTATGCTGGCGGACGCCGGGCCCACACCCGCCAGATCATCGAACGCGCCAACGCAAGGGGCGAGATCGCCAGCGACATCGATCCGGCCGTGGTCGCCGATCTCGTGGCTTCCTACGCCTGGCGGCATCTCCTGACCAACCGGCTCGGCGAACCCGAAGCGACGATCCGCAAGGCGGTTCGATACCTCCTGCAAGGCATAGCAGCGCCCGGCAGGTAGGCACCGCTGGCAAGTGCCAACGAAAAAGGGCGCGGCGCCTTTCGGCTGCCGCGCCCTTTTTCGAGCTGTTCGGGCTTACTTGGCGCTTTCCAGCGTATCGACGGCCTTCTTCAGCTTGGCGTCGGGGATTTCGACCTTGGCATCAGCGCGCAGCGACTTGACCAGCGCGAAATACTTGTCCCTGATGACAGCCTGCTTGGCCTGGTCCTTGACCTCGTCGAAGGCCGGCGGCTGCTTGGCGCGCTTGTCCTCGAGCTTGATGACGTGCCAGCCGAACTGGGACTGGACCGGCTGCTCGGTGTACTTGCCGACATCGAGCGCGAACGCCGCCTTGTCGAACTCCGGCACCATCTGGCCAGGTCCGAACCAGCCGAGGTCGCCGCCATTGGACTTGCCCGAGGGATCGCTGGTGTGTTCGTTGGCGAGCTTCTGGAAGTCGGCGCCGCCGTCGAGCTGCTTGATGATCGCCTCGGCCTCTTCCTTCGTCTTCACGAGGATGTGACGGGCATGCACCTCGTTGACCGGCGGCGTGTTGGCGATTTCCTGGTCGTAGCGGGCGCGAACCTCGGCGTCGGTGACCTTGTCGACGACGCCCTTCTCGACCATTTCGCCATGCAGCGCGCGCTGCTGCAGGAAGGCCATGCGGCGCTGGAAGTCGGGATCCTTGTCGAGGCCTGTGGTGACCGCCTGGGCGGCCATGACGCGGATTTCGATGGCCGCCGAAAGTGCCGCGGCGCGGCGCTGCTCGGGTGGCAACTGCGCGAACTGCTGCGACAGTTCGCCCTCGGCAAGCACCAGATCGGCTTCGGTCAAGGGCTGGCCATTGACGGTGGCGATCACGGTATTCGGGTCGACCGGCGCCGCGGCCGGTGTGGCCGCATCCGCCGGGGCAGCCGGTGCGGGAGCGGCCTCCTGCGCCATCGATGGCGACAGGCAAAGAGCCGACAGGCCGAGGGCAAGGCCAAGGCTGGCAAGCGACGCACGGCTGAACAACAAGGACATAAGCATGACTCCGGTGAAGGATTGTAAGGAGGGCGGCTTCCAGATCAGCCAGATTGTGGCGGAATTTGGCGCGACCGGCAGGGCCAGCGCGGCGTTGACATCAGTTGAGCCCCCTCTTATCTGTCCATCGACTTGGCGTCCAGAACCGTTTTCCGGGCGCTTTTTGTGTTTGCCCGCATTCAGGCGGTGCGTTCACGTGGATGTGATGGGGCCGGCCGGCGCCTGTCTCAAGATTGAGAATTCTATCGAAAGGACCATTGGATGGTCAGTCTCGGCGGTCTCGCCCGTAAGGTTTTCGGTTCCTCCAACGACCGTCGGGTCAAATCGACCCGCCCCCGCGTCGAGGCGATCAACGCCATGGAAAACGAGATGCGGGCACTCTCCGACGCCGAGCTTGCCGGCCGCACGGAAAAGTTCCGCCAGGACATCGCCAACGGCGCCAGCCTTGACGACCTGTTGGTCCCTGCCTTCGCGACCGCCCGCGAGGCGGCGCGCCGCGTGCTCGGCATGCGCCCCTTCGACGTCCAGCTGGTTGGCGGCATGGTGCTGCACAATGGCGGCATCGCCGAGATGCGCACCGGCGAGGGCAAGACCCTGGTCGCGACGCTGCCGGTCTATCTCAACGCGCTTGCCGGCAATGGCGTCCATGTCGTCACTGTCAACGACTATCTCGCCACCCGCGACTCCGAATGGATGGGCCGCGTCTACAAATTCCTCGGCCTTTCGGTCGGCGTCATCGTCCACGGCCTGTCGGACGAGGAGCGCCGCGTCGCCTACGCCTCCGACGTCACTTACGCCACCAACAACGAGCTCGGCTTCGACTATCTGCGCGACAACATGAAGTATGAGCGCGCCCAGATGGTGCAGCGCGGTCACAACTACGCGATCGTCGACGAGGTCGATTCCATCCTGGTCGACGAAGCACGCACGCCGCTGATCATTTCCGGTCCGCTCGAGGACCGTTCGGAAATGTACAACACCATCGACACCTTCATCATCCAGCTGCAGCCGCAGGATTATGAAATCGACGAGAAGCAGAAGACCTCGATCTTCACCGAGGAAGGCACCGAGAAGCTGGAGAACATGCTGCGCGATGCCGACCTGCTCAAGGGCGAGTCGCTCTACGACGTCGAGAACGTCGCCATCGTCCATCACGTCAACAACGCGCTGAAGGCGCACCGGCTGTTCCAGCGCGACAAGGACTACATCGTGCGCAACGGCGAGATCGTCATCATCGACGAGTTCACCGGCCGCATGATGCCGGGCCGCCGCTATTCGGAAGGCCTGCACCAGGCGCTCGAAGCCAAGGAGCATGTGGCGATCCAGCCGGAGAACCAGACGCTCGCCTCCGTCACCTTCCAGAACTATTTCCGCCTCTACAAGAAGCTTTCCGGCATGACCGGCACAGCGCTGACCGAGGCCGAGGAATTCGGCAACATCTACGGTCTCGAAGTCACCGAGATCCCGACCAACCTGCCCGTTATCCGCAAGGACGAGGACGACGAGGTCTACCGGACGGTCGAAGAGAAGTACAAGGCGATCGTCAGGGAGATCCGCGAAGCCAGCGCCAAGGGCCAGCCGACGCTGGTGGGTACGACGTCGATCGAAAAGTCCGAGCAGTTGGCCGAGCGCCTGCGCAAGGAAGGCTTCACGGATTTCGAGGTGCTGAACGCCCGCCACCACGAGCGCGAGGCGGCGATCGTCGCCCAGGCCGGCAAGCCCGGCGCCATCACCATCGCCACCAACATGGCCGGCCGCGGTACCGATATCAAGCTTGGCGGCAATGCCGAGATGCGCATCGCCGACGAGCTGGGCGACATGCCGGAGGGTCCCGAGCGCGAGGCGCGTGAAAAGGAGATTTATGCCGACGTCGAGCGCCTGAAGGAAAAGGCGCTGGCCGCCGGCGGCCTTTACGTGCTCGCCACCGAGCGCCACGAGTCGCGCCGCATCGACAATCAGCTCAGAGGTCGTTCGGGCCGCCAGGGCGACCCCGGCCGCTCGAAATTCTTCCTGTCGCTGCAGGATGACCTGATGCGCATCTTCGGCTCCGAGCGCATGGACGGCATGCTGCAGAAGCTCGGCCTCAAGGAAGATGAGGCGATCATCCATCCGTGGATCAACAAGGCGCTGGAAAAGGCGCAGAAGAAGGTCGAGGCGCGCAACTTCGACATCCGCAAGAACCTGTTGAAATATGACGACGTCTCCAACGACCAGCGCAAGGTGGTGTTCGAACAGCGCATCGAGCTGATGGACGGCGAGGGCCTCTCGGAAACCATCAGCGAGATGCGCGAAGGCGTCATCGACGAGATCGTCGCCAAGGCGATACCCGAAAACGCTTACGCCGAGCAGTGGGACGTCGCGGGCCTGAAGGCCGAGGTCGCCGAATTCCTCAATCTCGACCTGCCGGTCGAGGACTGGGTGAAGGAAGAAGGCATCGCCGAGGACGACATCCGCGAGCGCATCTCTGCCGCCGCCGCCGACGCCGCCAAGGAGCGCGCCGACCGTTTCGGCCCCGAGGTGATGACCTATGTCGAGCGCTCGGTGGTGCTGCAGACGCTCGACCATCTGTGGCGCGAGCACATCGTCAATCTCGACCATCTGCGTTCGGTGGTCGGCTTCCGCGGCTACGCCCAGCGCGATCCGCTGCAGGAATACAAGAGCGAGGCGTTCGAGCTGTTCCAGGCGATGCTCGGCAATCTGCGCCAGGCCGTCACCGCGCAGCTGATGCGCGTCGAACTGGTCCGCCAGGCCGCCGAAGCCCCACCGCCCGAAGCGCCCGACATGTTCGGCACGCATATCGACGGCACCACCGGCGAGAACGATTTCGATGGTGGTGAGACCGCCCTCCTCGTCCGTCCGGAGCAGAATGTCATCGTCGCTCCCGAAGATCGCGACCCGAATAACCCCGCAAGCTGGGGCAAGGTCGGCCGTAACGAAGCCTGCCCCTGCGGCTCCGGCAAGAAATATAAGCACTGCCACGGCGCGTTCGCCTAAGGACGCAGCTCTTTCCTCCTCCCCGTCGCTACCGTCGCTACGGGGAGAAGGTAACCCGAAGGGGCCGCGATGAGGGCGGCGCCGAGGCTTGCGATTTTGTCTGATGTCTCCACCTTGGAGATGACTTCGCAACCGCGGCTCGCCTGTAGGAGGATTCCTCCAACCTTCCCGACGTAAATCTCCAAACCCTGCGCCGCCCCTCATCCGCCTGCCGGCACCTTCTCCCCATATAGTGACGAGTAGAAGGACGCTCCCCACCCACGCTTTCTTAAGGTGTCTTCGCTACACCAAAGCCTGAAAAGAGGCGGGAAACGGAGAGAAATCGGGGTGCGCTTTTCCGCGGCCACGACTGTCGGGCGGTTCTTGCCGCAGCGTTTGGCGCTGGGGCCGCTGCTTGACCGCATCGACGCCGTGCTGTTCACCGCCGACGAGCGCGTCGCGGCGCGCGCCGCCGTCGGTCCTTGCGAAAGCCTGCTCGCCATCAGCGGCAATCAGAATGTCTGCGCCGCCGTCCATGCCATGACACTGGCCTTCAACGTCGCGCTCAACGTGGTGCTGATCCCGTTTTTCGGCCTGTGGGGCGCGTCCCTGGCCACCGCCTTCGCCATGATCTTCGAGGCCGGCGCGCTGTCCTTCACGGTCTGGCGCAGGCTCGGCATCGTCATGGCGATCTTCGTGCCAGCCGAAGGAGCCGCCTGATGTCCGCCATCCCCTTGCTCGAGGAAACCAGCGGCGGTTCCGCCGGCGCCATGGTGTCCGGCCTTGCCGGACTGGCGCGCGACGCCGATCCGGCCCATATCGAGATCCTCGCCAACAACCGGCCCGAGCGCAAACTCGCCATCTACCCGGCATCGGCCGGCTTCGACCTGGTCGAGGAACTGGACTATCTCTGCGCCCGCACGATCGAGCCGAACGTCTTCTTCAACCCGCGCTTTCTGGCGCCGGCCATGCCCCGGCTGGAAGACCGCGAGGTACGCCTTGCAGTGATCCGCGACGGTGACGAATACCGCAACCGGCTGCGCCTGCTGGTGCCGATCTCGGTGGAACGGCCGGTGGTGCCGCTGGGCGTGCCGGTCATGCGCACATGGTCGAGCCCGTTCGGTCCGCTCGGCACGCCCTTGATCGACCGCGACGATCCGATCGGCGTGGTCGAGGATTTCTTCTCGATGCTGTCGCGCCCGCATTTGAAGTTGCCGAAAGTCCTGGTCCTGCCCGACATCAGGCTGGACGGTCCGGTGGCGAGCCTGATCGGCACCGTGGCCGAGACGCGCGGGCTGATGCTGGTCACCACGGGTCAGACCTCACGCCCGGTGCTGGAGAGCGAACTCGACGGCGACGACTATCTGAAGGCTTCGCTGCGCGCGCACCATTATCGCGAGTTTCGCCGCCTGAAGCGGCGCCTGGGCGATCTCGGCAAGCTCGAACACGTCGTGGCACGCGGCCCCGAGGAAATCCGCCACGCCATCGAGCACTTCCTGACGCTGGAAGCGTCCGGCTGGAAAGGCCGCGAGCGCACCGCCATGGCGATCGACCGATTCCGCGCCGCCTTCGCCCGCGAGGCTGTGCACCGGCTCGCCGAACAGGACATGTGCCGCATTCATTCGCTGACGCTCGACGGCCGCACCATCGCTTGCCTGATCGTCTTCGTCGAAGCTGGCGTCGCCTACACCTGGAAGACAGCCTATGACGAGACGCTGGCCGTCTATTCGCCCGGCACGCTGCTGATGATCGAGGTCACCAGGCAGCATCTCGAAGATCCCAACATCATGATGACCGATTCCTGCGCGGTGCCCGATCACCCGGTGATGAGCCGGTTATGGAGCGAGCGCAAGCCGGTCGGCACGCTGGTGATCGGGTTGACTCGCGACGCCGACCGCCTCGCCCGCCAGGCCGCCTCCCAGTTGCACCTGTACCGCGAGACCCGCAACATGGCGCGACTGCTGCGCAACCGGATGAAGAGTTTGCTGAAAAGGCGGTAAGGGGTCCGTCGAGACGAGCCTGGCCGCGGTCAATCAACCTGTCGCGCAGCCGGCGTATCGAGTTCCGCAATGGAGGTCGCGGTTTCTTGACAATAGCATTAATTCAGCTTGCCAAGAGTTGTGTCCAGCGACCACTCTCGAAGTGAAAAACAGATTCAGCCATTGAGTCGCCGATGACGAAACAAGATTCCGTCCCGATGAACGACCTCAAGCGACTGTATCAACGATACCAGGTCGAAATTGAACGTGAAGTAACAAGCACACTGCGCTCCGGATGGTGGCTCAATGGCGCGATGGGCAAGAAATTTGCCGCCAACTTTGCAGAGTTCATCGGCGTCTCGGATTGCGTTCTTGTGGCCAACGGAACGGACGCTCTCGAACTGGCCTTAGCTGCGGTTGTCTCACGCAATGGCGCTCGGGGACGCGAAGTCATCATGGCTGCCAATGCCGGCGGCTACGCAAGTTGCGCCTGCTGGCACAACGACCTTGTCCCCCACTATGTCGACATCGAGGCAGCCAGCCAGTTGATCAGCGTTTCATCGGTGCTGGCCGCGGCCGGCATCGATACCGCAGCCATCGTGGTCACGCATCTTTATGGTGGCGTCGTCGATGTCGGTGCCATCAAGAGCGCGCTCGCCGAGACCGGGCTCTCACATATTCCTATCGTGGAGGATTGTGCGCAGGCGCATGGCGCACGTATCGGCGGGCGCGTGGCGGGTTCGCTCGCGGACGTGTCGACTTTCAGCTTCTACCCGACCAAGAATCTCGGCGCGGCGGGTGACGGAGGCGCCATTCTGACGTCGGAGCCGGCGATCGCCGAACATGTACGGCGGCTGCAGCAATATGGCTGGATTTCAAAATACCATGTCGGCGTACCCTATGGCCGGAATTCCCGCATGGATGAGGTCCAGGCGGCCGTTCTTGATGTCTTTCTGCGTGATCTGGGCGATAGAAACGAACAGCGCCGTGCTATTCTGGGCCGCTACAAGTCGGCCGCCGGGCGGCGGCTGCAGTTCGTGGAAGGCGGTGATGGCGCGGTCGCGCACCTTGCCGTCGCCCTATGCGAGGAGCGCGATGCGTTCAGGATTTTCATGAAGGAGCGTGGCGTCGATACCGATATCCACTACCCCGTCCTTGACTGCGATCAGGTTGGCTGGGCAGGACTGCCGATGAAAGGAAGCGAAAATCTGGTGGTCTCAAGGGCCAGCGTAAACCGTCTCTGCACCGTGCCATGCTATCCCGACATGACGAATGACGAGGTCGGCCAAGTCTGTCTGGCGCTCGCCCAATGGGAGGCAATGTGACGACACGCTCGATCGTTTTTCCGATCTACCGCAATCAGGCGAATGTCCCCTCCCTGATGCAGGCGGTCGGCAATTTTCATGCCAGATATGGGGGCGATATCGAATTCGTCTTCGTCATCGATGGGTCGCCGGATGAATCGGGGCCCCTGCTTCTCAATGCGCTGAAGACCTCCGCCTTCGACTACAAGATCATCTTTCACAGCCGGAATTTCGGCTCCTTCACCGCCATTCGAACCGGTCTCGAGCATGCTTCTGGCGATCATGTCGCCGCCATGGCCGCCGACCTCCAGGAGCCGCCGGAACTGATCGTGGAGTTCTTCTCGATCCTGGATAAGGATGGCGCAGATGTCGTATTTGGACGCAGGACCGGCCGCAATGATCCGCCGATCACACGGTTTTTGTCGAAAGCGTTCTGGGCGGCCTACCGCAGGCTCGTCCTGCCCAGCATGCCAAGCGGCGGGGTCGATATTTTTGCCTGCAACCGCCAGGTGCTGGAAGCGATCCTGTCCATCGAGGAGCCCAACTCCTCGCTTGTCGTGCAATTGTTCTGGGTTGGCTTCAGGCGGGAATTCGTGCCCTATCGCCGGCGCGAACGAGAGCACGGAACGAGTGCCTGGAGCATGGCCCGTCGGTTCAGATACATGATGGACAGCATCTTTTCGTTCTCCGACTTCCCGATAATTCTGACCCTTTGGGTGGGCTTTGCGGGCTGCCTGCTCAGCCTGATGTTTGCGGCCGTTACCGTCGCGGCGCGGTTGCTCGGCAACATTGACGCGGCGGGCTACACAACGCTGGTGCTGCTGATCGTGGGCTTCGGATCGGCCAGTCTGATGGTCCAGGGCATTCTCGGCTGCTATCTCTGGCGGGCGGTTGAAAACACCAAGTCACGGCCCCTCCGGGTGATCAGCCGCGTCGTCGAGGGGACATCGAAATGACCGGCAAGGCATTTTTTGTTCATGAGCAGGGCATCTGCGAAAGTCCGCATATCGGCCAGGGAACACGCATCTGGGCGTTTGCCCACGTTCTGCCGGGCGCCGCTATCGGTGCGGGCTGCAACATTTGTGATCATGTTTTCATCGAGAACGACGTGGTGATCGGTGATGACGTGACTATAAAAAGTGGCGTTCAATTGTGGGACGGCCTCCGCCTTGGGAACCGCGTGTTCGTTGGTCCAAACGCGACATTCACCAACGATCGTTTCCCGCGCTCGAAAGAGTATCCCGAGGCATTTCTTCTGACGACGGTGGAGGACGGGGCATCAATAGGCGCTAATGCGACCATCCTGCCAGGCATAGTCATCGGACGTCAGGCGATGATCGGCGCCGGCGCGGTGGTGACCAAAAACGTTCCCCCCAATGCCGTGGTGGTCGGAAATCCAGCCATCATCATCGGCTACCAGACCGGTCCGCAAATCCAGCCGACAGTGACGCAGACATTCCCCGATACGCCCGGCGAAAGAATGCCGCTTGGCATCGGCGGCGGCGAACTCTGGCGGCTGCCGCATTTTGGCGACCTGCGCGGCGAGATCGCACCGCTGGAGTTCGGTTCGAACCTGCCCTTCAAACCGGCACGCTCCTTTCTGGTCTACGGCGTGCCTTCCGACAAGGTCAGGGGCGAGCACGCGCATCGCGAATGCCATCAATTCCTTATCGCCGCCCACGGCCGGCTTTCGGTTGTCCTCGACAACGGCCATGACAGAAAAGAGGTTTCACTGGCCGAACCGTCGATCGGGCTCTACATGCCGCCAGGCATCTGGGGAATCCAGTACAAATTCCAGCCAGACACGGTCCTGCTGGTCATGGCTTCGCATCACTATGACGCCAGTGACTACATCAGGGATTATACGGATTTCCTCAGCGTAGTCAGACAGGACGGCCGCTGACCGAATGCGCGCAGACGCTGTCCGCTTCCTCGTCGCCGGTGGTCTCAACACAGCTTTGACCAGCCTCATCTATTTTGCCGGCCTCGTTGTCCTGCCTTCAGGTCTTTCCTATACCATTGCCTGGCTGGCCGGTCTGTTGTTCGTCATGATGTTCTATCCCGAGCGTGTCTTTCTCGGAGGACGCACCGGTTTTGCCGATCGCCTGGCGATGGGGGGCTCGATCATTGTTGTCTTCCTGATCGGATTGGCGAGTCTTCACTTTCTGCGAAGCATCCAGCAGAAGACCGCGATCGCGTTCTTCCTGACCCTTGCCGTCACGACGATCCTCAACTTCCTGATTTCCCGATGGATACTTCGCCGACCATGCAGATAGGCAAACGCGCGACCAAGCCGGCGATCAACCTGTTCGCCACCTTTATTGATATGTATTTTTCGGAACTGACTTCCTTTCGCTGACCGGATTGGCGGGGGCGCGGGATGCCGCAACGGACCTGCCAAGTGCGACCTGGACGGGTTGGTCAAAACGCTGATCTTGCATCGCTGCCCACCTCCCGAAGCGCTCAATGCGACACCCGTAGCTGAATATAGGCGAGCTATTCCGGAACATTTTTGCAGAGCTGGATGTTGGATGTCATGACGGGGCGTGCTCGCCCTGCTTTCGACAGACCATCGAGGAGAGAACCATGGATTGGAACCGCATCGAAGGAAATTGGAAGCAATTCAAGGGCAAGGTGAAGGAACAGTGGGGCGATCTCACCGACGACGATCTTGACCAGATAGCCGGCAGGCGCGACCAGCTGGAGGGCAAGATTCAGGAACGCTACGGCATCGCGAAGGATCGCGTTCGCCAGGAGGTCGACGACTGGTATCGCCGCCAGAGTTGGTAGTTCGTTCAAACGTCCATTTCGTTGAGAGGCGCCGGCATGGGCCGGCGTCCTTTTTCCGTCCTGGGCAGATGGTTGCGGTGTCCTCAGCTTTGTCTTGCTGATCGAGAACTGGCTGACGCTGGCAAAACTCCGGCGACGCCTCCCGCTTTGAAAGCCTTCCGCGCGCAATGCTTCCTGAACTTCAAACGGCGTGTTGGTCGCGATGGTCAAAACAAACGGCCATGGTCCGACCAGTTGCGAATTTGACCACGGCCTCCACCAGGGCGTCATCGCTGCACGGCCAGTCCGGCGCCAGGCGTCGAACCTCCGCGATCACTTCCCGGGTGGAGACTATCGCAAATGCCTCCCACCCCGATAGCGTCATAGAAACAAGCTCTTCGCTTGTCAGGCGGGGTAATATCCGATGCCGCGTCATGTTCACCGCGTTTCCTCCCAACGATGAACGTTAAAGATAGAGCCTAGCGCGAAGCCCTGAGGTCAGCGAGCTAAAATGTGGTCTGACCAAAATGGCTCACGCCCACGGTCTTGGGGTTGGATTTGTTGACTTCAAAGCGATCAAATGGTGCCCCTAGCCGGGGTATTTCCACCAAATCGAACTCGGTGGAAAAACGCTGAAAAGTCTAATCGAGACTCACTGCAAGCCGCCGCGAGCATCTCAGCCTCCGCAGCCGGACCACAGCGGAGGTCATCACGAACTACCAACGTCAGGTTTCGAGGTCCTCACGATACCGGCATCGCTGAACCCCTTGTGCTGCAAGGGTTTGCGTCCAACGTCGCCGCAACCATTGTCTCCCCGAAATCACGAACTCAGCGTAGGCTGGGGATTTCCCCACTTAAAAGTCGTCGGCGGTAGTCGGCAACCGCCTCAGGATTTCCTTCTCGACGCCCGTAAGCTCCGACCGCATTGGCCACGTAGGTGTCATTCGGGTTTGCCTCCAGCCATGCCAGAGCGGCGACCCCGTAGGGGTTGACCTCTCGCGCCCGTAGGACGGTTTGTAGGGGCTCCCGTGGCGGGCGTAGTGATCCGCATGGGAGCGGCAGAAGCGCGTGTCTAAGCCGTCTCCTGTGCCCGCACGGGCCGGCCTGCTACACCCGACCACTCGGCACCGGGTGAACATCGCGCTGGGCTCCTGAGCGCGTTCCTTGACCTCGTCCCTGCGGCGTCGTCTCGCAGTCCAATTCGTCGTCTTCTCCAACATCGCCACCCCGCTCTAACGCGAAGGCGGGCGTCTATCAGGAAGAGCGCGCAGGCTCAAACAACAAACGATGGCCATCACAGCTGGAGGAAGCATCAACAGGCTCGGACCCTGGCTCTTACAGGATTTTGATCGCCAGATTGTTCAGCCGAGAGTTCTCACGGTAGGTCAAACGCACCACAACGGCTCCCACGATGCCAGTGATGGCACCGCCGAGCACGTCAGTGAGGTAGTGGGTGCCGATGAAAATTCTGGACCAGCAAACCAGACATGCCAAAACGCCAAGAGCAAGCGTTCGGCGCGGCAGGGCTTGCATCGCGAACGCCGCAACGATGGCCACGGTCGCGGTCGCGTGATCTGAGGGGAAGGACCAGTCCGCGCTAGGCGCGATCAACAAATGTGTCACGCCGGCATCATAGGGCCGTATCCGATGCACGAACAACAGGATGAACTGGTTGATCGCCAGACCGAGCAAGAACGCCAGACCCGCTGACAGGGCCGCGTGTCGAACGTGGTAGCGGTCGGCCTTGACCCACCATTGCAGCACCACGGCCATCACCATGAACGGAACGCCGATCTGGGAGACCCCGATCATTACCATGTCAAGCACGGGGTGAAGCCCGGCGGCCCCGTTGATCCAGTGAGTAAGAGTTGCATCCATTCGGTCTTGCTTCCGTTATTGAGGGTCGCGAGGTGAATTTATGAGAGCAGTCGACGAACGACGCATCCATCAGATTTTTGAAGTCAGCGTCTGGCTCAAGGGCGCCCACGCCGTGATCGAGTGTCTCGGTGGTGTCCTGCTCTATTTCGTCACCACAGGCGCGATTGCGTCGTGGGTCAATGCCTTCACCCAAGACGAGTTGATCGAAGACCCGCACGATTTCATAGCGGGCCATCTGTCGCAGATGGCGAGCCATTTCTCGGTCGCCAGCAAGGAGTTCTACGCCTTCTACCTGCTCAGCCACGGCCTAATCAAGCTGCTCTTGGTCATCGGCCTACTGCGAGGCAAGCTGTGGTCGTATCCCGCTTCGCTCGTGGCGCTTGGAGCGTTTATGGTTTATCAAGTCTATCGCTGGTCCTACACGCACTCTGCCGGCCTCTTGGTTTTGACCGTCTTCGATGCCGTGGTGATGGTGCTGATCTGGCACGAATGGCGCGTGATGCGGCGGCACAGCCCAGCACAGTCACCGAGCTAACGACTTCGCCTTTGCTCAATCCACCTGATGGCAGACCAGCACAGAATTGCCCAGGCGGAACCGACACACCAGCCCGCGAGAACATCGGTGGGGTAGTGTACGCCGAGATACACGCGGCTCAATCCGACCATGACCGTCAAGAACAGGGCGAGCGAGACAAAGTAGGCTTTGGCACGGTAATCGGGGTTGGCTTTGGCGAGCAGGGCTCCGAGCGTGAGGAACGTGACCGCCGAAAGCATAGCGTGTCCGCTTGGAAAGCTCGCAGTGAAGACCCTTGCAGAATGAATAACATCTGGCCTTGGCCGGTCGAACGCGATCTTGAGTAAGGTGCTGATTACCTCCCCGCCGACCACGGCTAGGGCTACCAACGCCGCGTACCATCGTTCCCGTGTGATCAGCAGATACCCCACTGCAGCTACCGACACGAAGGCCAGGAACGCGAAGCTGCCGAGGGAGGTGACATCACGTCCCATTTCTTCCAGCCAAGGGGGGCCAATCGGATTGCTCGGATCACCGGCGCTGCGGAACGCCAGAAGCACTGTCCGATCAAAACCCTTTGTGTCGCCCTCAATGACCTCCTCCGCGAGAAGGCCGAAGCCCAGGATGAGGCCGCCTGCCACAAACAAGGAGAGGATCAGCCACATGCCGTCGCTTTGGAAGCCCCGCAGAACACCGGTGGATGAGGAAGGAGCCTTGATGTCCATGCAACTCGGCCTGTTAGGAGGGCCACACTCGGCAGCCGACACACGTCAATTCTCGTTCATTCATCTGGTTCCATGGGGCATCCCCGTCGCCTGCGTGCTGGCTTCCATACCGTGTTCGCCCCTGACTGTTAGCGCCCGGAGAACGGCAAACCCTTGAACCTGTTTGATTTATTGACTTCCAAGCGCCCAAATGGTGCCCCTAGCCGGGATCGAACCAGCACTCCTTGCGGAACTCGATTTTGAGTCGAGCGCGTCTACCAATTCCGCCATAGGGGCTCAGGCCGGGCGGCCTGGATGGGCGCGGACTATACGGTCGGAGGCCTGTTCGTCAACTGGCCAATTCTCGGTATCGCATTGGATGCGACCAATCTTCGCCTTTCGATTTCGCGGCGGTGCTGCCATTGTGCAGCGCGGAAAATCTTTCTAGACAGGCGGCGCACCGAAGCGCGCCGTGTCTGGAGACATGCTGCGGCGCGCTTTGCGTCCTTGTTTTCATCCATGCCCTTGTCCCAGGGCGGCCGTGCGGTTTTGGGTCACTTGCGCTAGGAGAGCCGATGCTTCGCGGACTGTACGACTGGACCCTGTCGCTGGCGGCCCGCAAATCGGCCGAATGGTGGCTGGCCTTCATCGCTTTCGTCGAAAGCTCGGTATTCCTGGTGCCGGCCGACGTGCTCTATCTGCCGATGGCATTGTCGCGGCCGGATCGCGCCTATCGCTATGCCTTCATCGCCACCGTCGCCTCGGTGCTGGGCGGCATTGCCGGCTGGTTCATCGGCCACTACGCCTATGACGCGGTGGCGCGGCCCATCCTCGAATTCTACGGCAAGTATGACGAGTTCGAGCAGTTGCGCTCCTCTGCCGGCGTGAGCATCGAATTCATCGCCCTGATGCTGGTCACTTCGGGTGCCGCGCATCTGCCGCCCATCAAGGTCGTGACGATCCTGTCCGGCGCCCTTGGCGTCAATCTGGCGCTGTTCATCGTGCTGGCCATCATCGCGCGCGGCGGCCGCTTCGTGCTCCTGGCGTGGCTTTTGCGCCGCTATGGCGAGCCAATCCGCGAATTCATCGAAAAACGCCTGGGCCTGATCGCCGGCGCCGCCGCGGTTGCCCTGATTTTGCTCTATATCCTGATCAAATACGCTCTCTGACGTTTGTCGCTCAAACCGCGCAACGGTTTTGAGTGCGTGGCAAGCAGATTTGGCAGACGGCGAACACGATGGACGAGAGACCGATGACAGCGACCATGAATGCCGATACCGGACGCCAGCGGACACGCGCTGCCTTGTTTCTCGCGGTCGCGATGGCCGCGACCGTTGGTTCGGCGCTCGGTTTCCAGCACATCGGCGGCTACATACCCTGCCATCTCTGTCTGGAACAGCGCACCCCATATTACATCGGCGTGCCTTTGATGGTGCTGGCGGTGATCGCATCGATGCTGCGCGCACCGGCATGGCTGACGCGCGGCCTGCTGGCGATCGGCGGCCTCTTGATGCTCTACGGCCTTTATCTCGGCGTCTATCACTCCGGCGTCGAATGGGGCTGGTGGCAGGGTCCGGCCGATTGCACGGCGGGGGCCGGACCGGTCGACACCGGCGGCAAAGGCGTGCTCGACGCGCTCGACAAATTCGTGCCGCCCTCCTGCGACAAGGCCGCCTTGCGCATTCTCGGCCTGTCCCTGGCCGGCTGGAATGCCATCGCCAGCCTGATCCTCGCCGCCGTCGCCTTCCGCGGCGCTCTGTCTCGTGACTGACACAACAGCGCCGTCGCGAGATCATTCAAGAATTCGGCAGATTGAGTGACCCATTGTGGGTCGGAGGAGTGGGACTTGTGCGCCGGTCTGCTTGTGGGCGGGCAGCATCGTTATCCGGCCGACCGCTCCGGACTAAACGTCCATGACACGATGCGGCGCTCGGTCGATATGCTTTTGCACTACCGGATTTTAGCGCACGAGGGAGCTCCGGCTGCTGCGCGACCCCCAAGCACCGATGGCGACGATGCGTGGAATCCTTTGTTGCCCCGTTGCCGCTCAGACCCAAAAAACGCTTCAGGCGCCCAGCCTGCCGAATTCTCGAACGGACTCAAGGCTCCAGTTCGACATCCCAGTAGAGATAATCCATCCAGCTTTCATGCAGATGGTTGGGCGGAAACAGCCGGCCGTTATTGTGCAGATCGTGCACGGTTGGCTGATACGGCTTCTGCAGAGGCCACATCTTTGCCTGCGACGGCATCATCCCGCCCTTCCTCAAATTGCAGGGCGAACAGGCGGCGACGACGTTCTCCCATGTCGTGGCACCGCCGCGATGGCGAGGGATGACATGGTCGAAGGTCAGGTCGTCGGGCGTGCTGCAATACTGGCACTGGAAACGATCGCGCAAGAAGACGTTGAAGCGGGTGAAGGCCGGATGCCTGGACGGCTTCACATAGGCCTTCAGGCTGACCACGCTCGGCAACTTCATCGAGAAGGTCGGTGAGGATACCGCATGCTCGTATTCGGCGACGATGTTCACCCGGTCGAGGAACACCGCCTTGATGGCATCCTGCCAGGACCAGAGCGACAAGGGGTAATAGCTGAGCGGACGGTAATCCGCATTCAGCACCAGCGCTGGAAGCCCATCCGGAGATACGGCAACCGTCACCTTGTTGACCTCCTTGGTTCGCACATGATCCCGAAAATCGAATTCGACTTTCGGAAAGGATCATGCGCTGCTTCAAAAGCCCGACCGTTCGGCGCGGATACTGTAAGCCCGACATGACAGGGATGTGAAGCGGATTGTCGCTCGCGCGCCGTGCCAAAAACGTATGATTTTTATGCTTTTTTGCAAATTCAGACCGGCGGTGCGGCGTCCCGGCCCCTGGTTTCGCGATAATAGGACCAGAAAAGCCGCGATGCGACACCTCGCCACGGGCTCCATGATTCGGCCAATGCGATCAGTGTTTTCTCCGCTGGACGCGGGTCGATGCCCAGCGCGCGGCCGACAGCGCTCTGCAGGGCGACATCGCGCGCCGGGAAAATATCGGGATGCCCGGCGGCAAACAACAGATACACTTCCGCCGTCCAGGGACCGATACCGGGCACAGCCGTCATCCTGGCGATTGCCTCCCCAGCGTCGAGCGAACAAAGGTGATGCAGGTCGAGCCCGTCGGCTACGGCCTGTGCGACCGCGACAAGGCCACGCTGCTTGGGCCGCGACAGGCCGGCCTCGCGAAATATATCCTCGCCGGCGGCCAGGATCGCTTGCGGCGTCAGCGGATCGACCAGTTTCGTCAGCCGGCCGAAGATGGCATCGGCGCTGGCCCGCGACACCTGCTGCGAGACGATGATCGAGGCCAGGCTCCTGAAGCCGGGCTCCGAAAGCCTGAGCGGCACCTCGCCGGCCATGCCGCGCACTTTTTCCAGGCGCGGGTCGAGCGCGCAAAGTGCATCGAGCCCCCGCTCAACGTCGTCCACTGTCGCGATGCGCTGCATGATATCCTTGTCCGAAAATGTGCCGCAAAGTAGCAACGGCCAAAACCGCAGCACAACCCGATTGCCGCCTGAGACATGACGCTCC
The DNA here is from genome assembly GCF_006442215.1 of Mesorhizobium sp. B2-3-11. Classification (NCBI taxonomy): domain Bacteria; kingdom Pseudomonadati; phylum Pseudomonadota; class Alphaproteobacteria; order Hyphomicrobiales; family Phyllobacteriaceae; genus Mesorhizobium; species Mesorhizobium sp. B2-3-11. Next base: position 301,415 of record NZ_VFVS01000002.1, read on the forward strand.
TGACATTCCGCTTCGCGCCCAGCCCCAACGGCGAACTGCATCTGGGCCACGCCTATTCGGCGCTGCTCAATCAGAAGCTGGCGATGCATATGGGCGGCCGCCTGCTGCTTCGTGTCGAAGACATCGACACCACGCGCTGCACGCCGGAGTTCGAGGCGGGCATGTTTGCCGACCTGAAATGGTTGGGCCTAGGCTGGGAAGAGCCGGTGCGCCGGCAATCCGAGCATTTCGCCGACTACGAAGCGGTGCTGGAACGGCTGATCCGCGAGGAACTGGTCTATCCCGCCTTCATGAGCCGTGGCGAGATCAGGGCTTTCATCGCCGGCAGCGAAAGGTGCGGACGCGACTGGCCGCGCGATCCCGACGGTGTGCCGCTCTATCCGCCGGCCGACAAGGCATTGCCGATGAAGGAACGCAAACGGCGCATCGCCGAAAATGCGCCTTTCGCCTGGCGGCTGGACGTCGGCGCCGCCATGGCGCGGGCCGGCAAGGACCTCACATGGGCCGAATTCACCGATGAGACGCTATCGGCGACGCGCCCGGTCGAAGCCCGTCCGCAGGACTGGGGCGACGTGATCGTGGCGCGCCGGGACATCCCGACCAGCTACCACCTCGCCGTCGTCATCGACGACGCGCTGCAAGGCGTCAGCCATGTCGTGCGCGGCCAGGATCTGTTTTCCGCGACCGGGGTGCAGCGTCTGCTCCAGGAGATTCTGGGGTTACCACGGCCGGCCTATTTCCATCATCCGCTGATCCTCGGGCCGGACGGGCGAAAACTGTCGAAGAGCCTCAGGGATACCAGTCTGGCCGCCTTGCGCGAAGCCGGCGCTTCGCCGGACGATGTCAAAAGGATGGTCGGGCTTTGACCAGTACACCGTCAGGAGAAATGCTCTCCAGACGCGTGACCCGTTGAATTCCCGTGACGCATGGATCAATGGTTTCGTTTTGCGCGCCGGGTTGAACAGGACTAGAGCATCGTCACGGTTAATTCTCACCCAGCGCGGCGGTCCCCGGAAAATGTCCAGCCTCAAGCGGTTCATCCCCGCCACCTTCGTCGTCCTTTGGGCGACCGGCTTCATCGGCGCGCGTTACGCCATGCCTTGGGCGGAGCCATTCACCTTCCTCGCGGCGCGTTTCGTGCTGGCCGCCATCCTGCTGGCTGTCCTGATGCTGGTGCTTGGCTCGAAACCAGCCACCCGCACCGAGGCGCTGCATGCCACCGGCGCCGGCGTGCTGATGCATGGCGTCTATCTCGGCGCCGTCTTCTGGGCCATTCATAGGGGCATGCCGGCCGGTTTTTCGGCCCTGATCGTCGGCCTGCAGCCGCTGATCACCGCGATGCTCGCTGGCAAGTTCCTGGGCGAGGCCATCCTGCCGCGCCACTGGCTTGGCCTTGCTATCGGCCTTGTCGGCATCGTCATCGTGCTGTGGCCAAAACTCGGCGCGCTCGGCGGCGGCGTGACGGCGGCCACGCTGATCGCCTCCCTGGTCTCCGTGCTCGGCATGAGTGCCGGCACCATCTGGCAGAAGCGTTTTGCTTCCGGCGGCGACCTCGTGGCGGCCACCATGTGGCAATATGTCGGCGGCGCTTCGCTGATGATCCTGGCTTCGCTTGCCTTCGAAACACAAACCGTCGTCATCAATGGCGAATTGATCTTCGCCATGGCCTGGCTGCTGCTGGTGCTGTCGCTCGGCGCCATCTTCCTTCTGATGGTGATGATCCGCGACGGCGAGATGTCGAAAGTGGCGTCGTTGTTCTACCTCGTGCCGGCGGTGACGGCCATCATCGCCTGGGCCCTGTTCAACGAACAGCTCAACGCATTTCAGATCGCCGGCATGGCGATCACCACGTTCGGCGTTGGGCTGGCGACCGCCCGATCGGGCAAACTTCAACCGACCCGGGCGCGCGCCTCCAGATAGCGGCTGATCGCGGCGTTGAGCTCGCCGCCGAGGATGAAGATCGCCGAGACGATGTAGAGGAAAACCACCGCGATCATGATCGAGGCGAGACCGGCATAGGTCGTCACATAGGACGAGAAATGATCGAGATAGGTGGCAAACATCGTCGAGCCGATAAGCCATGCGGCCAGTGTGAAGATGATGCCGGGTATCAGCGATACGAAACGGCGCTTGCCGGCCGGCAGCCAGTAGTGGACGGCAAAAAGTCCGCCGATGATGACCGTTGAGGCAATGACGTAACGCCACAGCGTGCTCGTGCCCGTATAGGGTTTGATCCACTGGAAATGGGCCTCCGCCAGCCGCGCCAGCAGGGGCGCGAACACCAGGAGCACGCTGATAGCCAGGAACCCGGCGGTCGCGATCAGCACGAAGAAGATGCTCTGCACCCGGCGATAGATGATGCCGCGCGTCTCGGTGACCCGATAGGCGCGGTTGAGCGACGTGCGCAGCGCCTCGATGCCGTTGGAGGCAAAATAGGCGGCAAGCAGCACGCCATAAGTCAACAGGTCGGTGCGCCTGACAGTCAGCACGTTCAGCACCTCGCGCGCGATCGGCTTGGCGATCTGCTCGGGCCATGTGTCGAAGACCAGATGCACGGCTGTGTCGGCAAAGGCCTGGGCGCCGAGGAAGCTGGCCAGCGTCGTGGCGAAGATCAGGAACGGAAACAGCGCCATCAGCGAGGTGATCGCCAGATGGCTGGCCATCGCCCAGCCGTCATCGGTGTTGAAATGGCCGAGCGCGTCGTAGAGCACGCGGCGCAGGGCGACAATATTCCGCAGCAAGAAAGCGCGCTCCCTTCGATTGTCTCGACGCCGCGAATATGGGAAGGGAATGCGACAAATGGCAACCCTTCGTCAAACCTCGAATTCTCCAGCGGCAGAGTTGCGCACCATCATCGTCACCGGTGCGTCTTCCGGCATAGGCGCCTATTGCGCCCGTGCGTTGAAGGCCGAGGGCTGGCGGGTGTTCGCGACGGCGCGCAAGCCGCAAGACATCGCCGCGCTCGAAGCGGACGGCATCGAGGCCTTCTATCTCGATTACACTGAACCGGCATCGATCGCCGCCCTGGTGGCGGCAGTGCTCGACCGCACCAGCGGCAGGCTCGACGCGCTGTTCAACAACGGCGCCTACGCGCAGGCAGGCGCCGTCGAGGATCTGCCCGTTGCGGCGCTCAAGCAGCAGTTCGAGGCCAATTTCTTCGGCTGGCACGATCTGACCCGCCGTCTGGTTCCGGTGATGCGCCGCCAGGGCCACGGCCGCCTCGTCCATTGCTCGTCGATCCTGGGTCTCGTGCCTGTGCGCTTCCGCGGCGCCTATTCGGCGTCCAAACATGCCTTGGAAGCCTTGATGCTCTGCCAGCGCCAGGAACTGGCCGGCAGCGGCATCCATGTCTCGCTGATCGAGCCGGGGCCGGTGAAATCCAAGATCGCCAGCAATGGCCTGCCCTGGTTCCTCAGGAATATCGATCACGAGAATTCCGTGCATCGCGCCGACTATGCCGCGCAGCTGGAACGCATGCGCGCCGGCGGCAGCCAATCGGCACTGAAGCCCGGGCCGGAAGTGGTCCACAAGGTGCTTTGCCATGCACTTCTGTCGCGACGCCCGCGCCCGCACTATGTGGTAACAATATCGGCCAAGATCGGGGCCATGCTCAAACGCATCCTGCCTGCCTCGATGCTCCACCGCCTGCTCGCCAAGCGCGCCTGAACAAGCAAAGAACTGGAAACACAAAATGGCTACTGCCTTCAACATCCTTGCCATTCTGGTCATGGCCGCCGTGGTGGTCGTGCTGATCAGGGGCCTCATCAACATGATGCGCGGCGGCTCCGGCGTGACCTCCAACAAGTTGATGCAGGCGCGCGTTCTGCTGCAGGCCGTGGCGCTGGCGCTGATCCTGCTGGCCGTGTATTTCACCCGCAAGTAAGGGCCTTCGGGAGGCGATGTGGTCAAGCTCAACAAGATCTACACCCGCACCGGCGATGACGGCACCACCGGGCTCGGCACTGGTGAGCGGCGGCTGAAATCCGATCTCAGGGTGGATGCGTATGGTACGGTCGACGAAGCCAATGCCTGCATCGGCATGGCTCGCGTGCATACCGCACAGAGCTATCAGGCGATCGACGCCATGCTTGCCCGCATTCAGAACGACCTTTTCGACCTCGGCGCCGATCTCGCCGTGCCTGATGACGGCAAGCCGCTTGGCTACGAGCCGCTGCGCATCGTTGCCGCCCAGACCAGCCGTGTCGAGCGCGATATTGACCTCCTCAACAAAGACCTTCGGCCGCTGAAATCCTTCGTGCTGAACGGCGGCACGCCGGCGGCGGCCGCCCTCCATCTTGCCCGCACCGTGGCCAGGCGAGCCGAGCGGCTGATGGTCGCCCTGGCTCAGGACCCGGCCGAACACGTCAACCGCGACGGGCTGAAATACATCAACCGCGTCTCGGATTTCCTGTTTGTCGCCGCCCGGGCGGTCAATGACAATGGAAATGCCGACGTGCTATGGGTTCCCGGCAGGAACCGCTGAACAGACTGAAAGGCGGGACGAGGCCAACGACAAATGTTCATCCCGCTTTACGACACCAACAGGCTTCGCCACATCAGGCTGCAATATGTGACGATCGGGCTGATCGTCGCCAATGCCGTGGTCTATTGCGCCACGGCGCTCGGCGGCGAGAACTTCACCAATGCCGCCGTGCTTGGCCTCGGCTTCATCCCCTCCGTCGTTCACGACACGGCCGAGCTTGACCCTCGCTTTATCATCATCCCCGAGAGCCTGAGCTACCTCACCTACTCCTTCCTGCATGCCGACATTTTCCACCTCGGCGGCAACATGCTGTTCCTTTGGGTGTTCGGCGACAATGTCGAGGACGCGCTCGGCCACATCCGCTACCTGATCTTCTATCTCCTCTGCGCCATCGCCGGAGCCGCTTTCCAGGGGCTTATCGCCTGGGATTCGCAAGTGCCGCTGATCGGCGCCTCGGGCGCCATTGCCGGCGTGGTCGTCGCCTACCTGATCCTCTATCCCAGGGTGAAGGTGTGGGTGCTTGCCTTTGCCCGCATCCCCTTGCGTATTCCAGCCTTCATTCCGCTCATCCTGTGGGTGCTGTTCCAGGTCGTCATGTTCGCGGCCGGTGGAGAGGATCAAATCTCCTGGGCCTGCCACATCGGCGGCATCATTGCCGGCGCGGTCCTGGTGCTGGTCCTGCGCAGTCGCGGCGTGCCGCTGTTTGCCCCCGCTGATGAGGACGCCGTGGTTCCGGCCCCCGAACAGCCGCCGGCCGTTGGCGAACCAGCGACACCCCAAACGTCCGTCACTGCGGCGCGCTGGGGCCGCGGAAACCCTTCTGGCCCGAACTGAACCGATTTGAGCAGCTTCCAGCGTATTGACGACAAGGGTTGCCACAATTACGGAAACGTCTCCGTCGCAGCCCAAGGCGGTTAAGGAGCAGCCGCAAGGCGGGCAAAGACCAGAATTTCCATCCGGCCAGAATTCCGTCTGGCCGGAATTCAGTCCGGAATGTCGGCTTTCGACAACTCAGAAAGGGCGCAGGCTGCTATAGCGCGCCCAACTAGCGTGAAGAGGTGACAGGCAAATGAAGATCCTTGTGCCCGTGAAGCGGGTTGTGGACGCGAATGTGAAGGTTCGCGTGAAGGCCGACGGTTCGGCGGTGGAACTCGCTAACGTCAAGATGGCGATGAACCCGTTCGACGAGATCGCCGTCGAGGAAGCGATCCGGATCAAGGAAGCCGGCAAGGCCGAAGAGATCATCGTCGTGTCGATCGGCCCGCAGCAGGCGCAGGAAACACTGCGCACCGCGCTCGCCATGGGCGCCGACCGCGCCATCCTGGTCAAGACCGACGAACAGACCGAGCCGCTCGGCGTCGCCAAGGTGCTGAAGGGCGTGGTCGAGGCGGAGAAGCCAGGCCTTGTCATTCTCGGCAAGCAGGCGATCGACGATGATTCCAACCAGACCGGCCAGATGCTGGCCGCCCTGCTTGGCTGGGCGCAGGGCACCTTCGCATCCAAGGTCGTGCTCGAGGGCGACCATGCCAAGGTGACGCGCGAAGTCGACGGCGGCTTGCAGACGGTGGAGTTGAAGATGCCGGTGATCGTCACCGCCGACCTTCGCCTCAACCAGCCGCGCTATGCCTCGCTGCCCAACATCATGAAGGCCAAGAAGAAGCCGCTCGACGAGAAGTCGCCCGCCGACTACGGCGCCGACGTCACGCCGCGCCTCAAGGTCATCAAGACCGAGGAGCCGGGCGGCCGCAAGGCGGGCGTCAAGGTCAAGAGCGTCGCCGAACTGGTCGACAAGCTCAAGAACGAAGCCGGCGTGCTGTAAGGCTGGGAAGGGATAAAAAGATGGCAATTCTCCTCATCGCAGAACACGACAACGCAACGCTTTCCGACCAGACCGCCAAGGCACTTTCGGCTGCGCTGCAGATCGGCTCGGACGTTCATGTGCTGGTGGCCGGCAAAGGCGCCAAGGCTGCTGCCGACGCAGCCGCGAAACTGAAGGGCGTGAGCAAGGTGCTGCTCGCCGAAGCCGACGAGCTCGCCGAGCGTCTGGCTGAGCCGACGGCGGCACTGGTCGTCTCGCTGGCTGGCGCCTACGACACGATCATCGCGCCGGCGACGTCCGCGGGCAAGAACGTCGCGCCGCGCGTCGCGGCCCTGCTCGATGTCGCGCAGGTCTCCGAGATCATCGAAGTGGTCTCGCCGGATACCTTCAAGCGGCCGATCTATGCCGGCAACGCAATCCAGACGGTGCAGTCGAGCGACGCCAAGAAGGTGATCACCGTGCGCACCGCCTCCTTCCAGGCAGCACCCGAGGGTGGCTCGGCTTCGGTCGAGACGGTTCATGCGGCTGCCAACCCCAGCCTGTCCACCTTCGTCGAGAACAAGCTGTCGGAGACCGACCGTCCGGAGCTGACCTCGGCCAAGATCATCATCTCGGGCGGCCGTGCGCTCGGTTCCTCGGAAAAATTCCAGGAAGTCATCCTGCCGGTCGCCGACAAGCTCGGCGCCGCCGTCGGTGCTTCCCGCGCCGCCGTCGACGCCGGCTATGCGCCGAACGACTGGCAGGTCGGCCAGACCGGCAAGGTCGTCGCCCCCGATCTCTACATTGCGGTCGGCATCTCCGGCGCCATCCAGCACCTCGCCGGCATGAAGGACAGCAAGGTCATCGTCGCCATCAACAAGGACGAGGAAGCGCCGATCTTCCAGGTTGCCGACTACGGCCTCGTCGGCGACCTCTTCGTCATCCTGCCGGAGTTGCAGAAGGCACTTTGACGCTTCTGCGCAACCGTATTAAATTGCCAGGGGTGGGGTAGACGAAGTCGCCCCACCCTTTTAGTTTGCACCGCACAATAAGCAGGCCACAAAGGCTGAGAGCAATTCCAGCGGCAGTGCGCAGGTTTTTTGCGCCGGGAATTGCGGGAAAACAAAGAGATGGGGCGGTTCGCGATTCTGGCGAGAAACGCTCCGGACGGGATCGGGTAATGAGCAAGATCGAGACGATCGGCATCATTGGTGCGGGCCAGATGGGCGGCGGCATAGCGCACGTCTCCGCGCTTTCGGGTTACAAGGTTCTGATCTACGATATATCGCCCGACCGTATCGAGAAGGGCATCGCCACCATCAGCGGCAACATGGCCCGTCAGGTGGGGTCCGGCAAGCTCGACGAGAAGCTCCGTAATGAGGCCATGGCACGCATCGCGTCGGCGCCGACGATGGCCGATCTTGCCGGCGCCGATCTGGTGATCGAGGCGGCGACCGAGGACGAAACCGTCAAGCGCAAGATCTATGCGCAGCTCTGCCCGCAGCTTAATCCCGAAGCGATTCTGGCGACCAACACCTCGTCGATCTCGATCACGCGGCTAGCAGCGCAGACCGACCGGCCGGAGCGGTTCATCGGCATACACTTCATGAACCCTGTTCCGCTGATGAAGCTGGTCGAACTGGTGCGCGGCATCGCCACCGAGGACCAGACCTTCGAGGCGGCGAAGACCTATGTGAAGCAGCTCGACAAGACGATCACGGTCTCGGAGGATTTCCCGGCCTTTATCGTCAATCGCATCCTTCTGCCGATGATCAACGAGGCGATCTACACCCTCTATGAGGGCGTCGGCTCGGTCGATGCCATCGACACCGCCATGAGACTCGGCGCCAACCATCCGATGGGACCGCTGCAGCTTGCCGATTTCATCGGCCTCGATACCTGCCTGTCGATCATGCAGGTGCTGCATGACGGCCTGTCGGATTCGAAGTACCGTCCCTGCCCGCTGCTGGTCAAATATGTCGAGGCCGGCTGGCTCGGCCGCAAGACCGGACGCGGCTTCTACGACTATCGCGGCGAGCACCCCGTTCCGACGCGCTGACGCGTCCGGTCACGAGGCCGCGGCGAGCGGCTTGGGTGGTTCTGACCTGTCGTCGGCGGTTTTGCCGTCGGGTGCCACGCAAACGCATCCGCGCCCGGCCGCCTTGGCCGCATAGCAGGCGGTATCGGCCCTCGCGATGATCTCGTCGACTTCGCCGCAATTGGCGCAGATCGCCGTCAGCCCGATGCTGGCGCCGATCGCGTGCGGCCGGCCTTCCCAGGTGAAGTTGAGGCCGGCTATCGCATCGATGATGGAACGCGCCGCGAGCCGCGCGTCAGTGGCAGAACCGGACTTCAGGATAACAGCGAATTCGTCGCCACCCAGACGCGCGACGATGTCTTCAGAACCAAGCACGCCGCGCACTGCCTCCGCGACCCGCTTCAGCAGGGCGTCTCCGGCAGCGTGACCGCCCGTGTCGTTGACCAGCTTGAAATGGTCAAGGTCGATGAACATGAAGTGATGGCGGTCCCCGGCCATCGTGCCGTCCTTGCGCGCCTGATCGACCAATCCCTCCATGGCGCGGATGAAGCTCGAGCGGTTGGCGAGCCCGGTGAGCGCATCGTGCGCGGCGGCATGGGCAAGCTGGCGCTGCAGGGCGCGCGCATCGGTGAAGTCCTGGAAGACGATCACCAGCCCGCCGAATTCGTTGCGCTCGTTGATGATCGGCGACACGACCTGGCGGATGCTGCAGCGTGTGTCGTCGCGCCGGATGAGGACCGCGCGGCTGTTCTGGTCGGAGCGCGCCTCTTCGCCTGTCACGGGCCGCGTCATGCCGATCCTGTGGCCGGTCTCCTCGTCGACTGCCCAATAGACATGGCTCAGCGTCTTGCCGAGTGCCTCGTCGCCGGAAACGCCGGTCAGCTTTTCGGCCACCGGGTTCATGAAGGTGACGCGGTTCGCGGCATCGGTGCAGATGACCGCATCGCCGATCGATTGCAGCGTCACCCTCAGCCGCTCCTTCTCGTCGGCCAGCATCGCCGCCGAGACGATGAGCCGTTCTTCGGCCTGCTTGCGCCGGGTGATGTCGGTCAAGCTGCCGATCGCTCTGATCAGCTGTCCGTCCGCATCGCGCTCGATGGCCTTGCCGCGGTCGAGAATCCAAACCCAGCGGCCATCCTTGTGGCGCATCCTGAACTCGGCCTCGAAAAATTCCGTCTGGCCATCGAGATGGGCGCGATCAGCCTCCGCGACCGCGGCGCGGTCGTCGGGATGGATCATCGTCAGCCAGCGATCGGGGTCGCCGTCAAGCTCGCCATCCCCATAGCCCAGCATCTTGACCCAGGTGGGGGAATAGGTGGTGCCCCCCTTGCGCATGTCGAAATCCCAGACACCTTGACCGGCGCCGGCCAGCGCGAAATTCCAGCGCGTTTCCGCCTCCGTGATGCGCGCCTCGGCCTGCTTGCGCGCGTCGATGTCCTCGATCTGCGAAACGAGATAGAGCGGCCGGCCGCTTTTCTCGTCTCGGATGACGGAGCCGGCAAGATTGGCCCAAATGGGCGCGCCATCCTTTTTGAGGTAACGCTTCTCGAATTGGAAGGCGTTGACCGTGCCAGCTCTCATGCTTTCCATGGTTTCCCACCCGAGATGCAAATCGTCGGGATGCGTGATCTGGAAGAAGGTCAGCGCCTCGATTTCCTCTCGGCTATAGCCAAGCATGGCGGCGAAGGCTGGGTTGGTCTGGAGAATACGCCCATCGAGGCTGACGATGGCGATGCCGATGGCCGAATCTTCCATGGCTCGGCGGAACCGCTGCTCGCTCTCCGCAATCTGCCGCCGGTCATCAGAGATGCGCGTGATGAACAGATAGGCCAGGAAAAGCGCGCAGACCGTAACCGCGACCGATATTTGAAGGCAAAGTCTGAATGCTTCCGCGCCAAGGTCCAGCCTTGACGGCACAAGCGAGGCGGCCACCACGGCAAAGCCGGCCACAAGCAGCGCCAGAGCTGCATGCTTGTACTGTCCCGGCCCGATGATACTTCGCAATGTCACGATTTATGCCACCCCCGTGTGCAATCGCTTTTTCCGTTAAGACCCTCAAGGATCGGTTTTAAGGAAAGGTTGCGACCGGGGCATCGGCGACATGGGAAACCGGCAAACAATTGCCGGCATGATTAAGGACCGGTATTGACGGGGTGTGGGCGCGGGTATCCTGTTACCATCGCACGAAAAACCGCCCGCCGAGCGCGCCGAGCAAAGCGAGGGCCGCGATGGCGATCGTGTACCAGGTGGCAACGAAAAGCGGCGAATCGTCGAAGCAGTGCGCCGCATAGAAGGTCGCCGCCAGCCCGCCGGCAAGCAGCCCCGCGACGGTGCCGGCAAGCACCGGCCGGGTAGGCGCACCATAGCGCAGCATCCACAGGAAGATGGCCAGCGGGCCGATGCCGATCAGCGGGATGAAGCTCATGCAGATCATCATGTTCGATCCGATCATGCGCGTGCCCCATAGCGCCTGCGGCACCATGAAGAGTTCCAGCACCACGGCCACCGCGACCAGCAGCGGCGCGGCGATCATCGCCGCCATTGCCCGGCCTGTCGCCGCACCCGGCGTCGACAGGGCACGGATCAGGGCGAAGGCGCTGATGGCGAGCACGACGGTGAAAACAAACTTGGACAGGAAGCGGATCGTATGCGCGGCAACCATGAAGTCGGGGCGCGGCCCGATTGTCATCATGAAAACAGCGGCCGCGGCGACGACGGCCGCACCGGCCGCCAGCCACCAGGCCGAACGCAATGGCATCGCCTTGCTGCGAGCATCGGCGTCGAGCGCCTTGATGAGATCGTCGGTCTTCATGTCATTCCCGTCCGAACCGCCCCTGGCCGAATCGCCCCTGGCCGAATCGCTTGGCTATGGCGGTAAGTCCCCGGTGCAGCGACACACGCACCGCCGTCTCGCTGATGCCGAACTTCGCCGCTGTCTCACCGATGGAACGGCCCTCCACGGACACGGCCGAAACCACGGACCGCTGAGCCGGCGGCAGCCCGTCGAGCGCCCGGTTGATGTCGCGCTCGCTGACCGTCTCGGTTTCCGGCTCGGCGAAAGTCTCGGCGATGTCGTCGACGTCGATTTCGATGCGCCGCCCGCGTCGCCGGAATGCATCGATCAGCTTGAAACGGGCAATCGCATAGACCCATGGCAGCACCGGCGCGTCCTGGCGCCAGGTGTGTCGTTTGACATGAATGGCCAGTAAGGTTTCCTGCACGACATCCTCGGGATCGACCCCGCCCTGCACGATCTTGCGCCTGACAAAGCCGCGGATCAGTGCGGCAATCCGGTGGAGAAAGTCGGCATAGGCCTTTTCATCTCCCGCGATCGCGGCCCGCATCAGCCGGGAAAATTCGGCCTCGTCCTTGCCGCTCACAAGAGTTCACTCCCCGATCTTCGCGCCTCGGCACTGATTTGTTACGTGGCCGGCGAAATAATGTCCAAGCCAAACTACGGGCAAATCACGAAAGTTTGCGGGAGGGCCCCGCGAAATTCCCTGACGGTTTCCCTGGTTCCCGGCCCGTGCGTTGGGAACGGCGCGGACCAAGCCTTGATTGACGTAAGGTAAACCCTTCTGTAGCGTCAAGGATCGGAGGGAGGCCGGGATGGATTTCATTGAACGCATTTTTGGATTTTCTCCCGACAATGGCTTGGGAACTTTCGAGGGCAGCCTCGTCATTGCGGCCATAGTCTTTGTCGCTGCCATCTACTTCTACAGAAGACGGGGATCACTGAAGAAATAGCCGGGAGAACCGGCGGGGATACGTCGCCAGGAAAACACTACCGTTGCGTCCTCTCAGCGTGGGAAACACGACATGGCAGGATCTCTGGTCAACCACGTCAGAACCGCGGCACTGCTGTTGTTCGCCGCCGAATTCTGGAAGCGTCTTGCCGTCGGGCTGAAGGTGCTGTTTGCGACGATTCGCATGCTGCTGTGCCGGTTGGCCAAGCGCCAGCGGCTGCCGAGCCCTGCGCAGAACGATTGCTGTATCCAGCTGCCGCCCGACATCTACAAGCGCGCCGATCCTCTTCTCTATGCCCAGTACTATCTGATGGCGCAGGGTCTCGCGGTCACTTGGGACAATCCCGACATCGACATTTTCGACGGCGCCGCGCCAGTCACCGGTGCGCTGCAGCCCTCTCGCACCTATCGCGTTCGCGTGCGTGTCTGGAACGGATCCTATGATGCGCCGGCCGTCGGCGTCGGGGTGGCGCTGTCCTACCTGTCCTTCGGCGCACAGACCGTTTCCCGTCCGATCGCCAACGTCGCCGTCAATCTCGGGGCCAAGGGCACGATCGATTGCCCTGCCTATGCCGAATTCAGTTGGACCACGCCCGCCACCGGCGGCCATTACTGCCTGCAAGCACAGCTTTCCTGGGGCGATGACGCCAACCCCGGCAACAACCTCGGCCAGAAGAACGTCAACATTGCCGAGATGCGCTCACCGGCAAAGTTCTCCTTCAGCGTCCGCAACGAGGCCTCGGTCGTCCGGCGTTTCCAGATCGAGGCGGACTGCTACGGCCTGCCGAAGCTGCAACCATGTACCCCGCCACGCGGCCAAGGTCGAGACGAACGCACGGACACCCCGCAGCCGAGGCTCGCGGAGAGCAAGGCGCGCTGGGCCAAGGCGCTGGAGGAACAGGCCTATGGCCGGTTTCCCGTTCCCGATGACTGGTCGGTCAGGATCGTTCCAAGAACGCTTTCACTGCAGCCGCGCCAGATAACCGAGATCACCGTCGAGATCGAACCGAGGGACGCCGCCTTCCGTGGCTCAAAGGCCTTCAACGTCCATGTCTTCACGATCGGCGAAAGCGGATCACGCACCTTGACCGGCGGCGTGACGCTCATCGCCACGAAAGGCTGAGGCGCTCCGATGGCCTACAAGCACTATACGAGCTGCTTTCTCTATCCGGCCGGTGGCAAGCCCTACAATGAGGCCGACCGGCTGGCTTTCCTCGCCGGCCAGGCGCTGCAGATCATCGTCATCACCGGGCTGGCGGCCGCCTTCGGCTTGCTGCTGGGGCCGGTCGGCGCAGCACTTGCCGCGGCAATCGCGTTTCTGGCGTCCGCCACCGCGACGATCGACAAGGCCGCCGGGGAATGGCTCAACCATCGCCTGGTCTGTCTCGACAAGGACAATCCGAAATGCGCCGTCGGCATCGTCTCCTACAATCCGTTCCGCAGCGATCTCGGCGCCTTCGACAACGACCAGTATTTCGACGTCATACTGATGCCGCATCCGACGACTGAAATTCTCAACGCCGAAACCAATGAGGCGGCTTTGGCCGCCGCTAATCGCTACAGTGGCGACGGCACCGTCGTCGCGGAATTCGCCGCCAACATGACGGCCCATCCGACGAACGACATTCTCAATGACGGCTTTCAGGGTCATGAACTGCTGTTGCCGCGCGATGACCTGAAGGCGGATCTGGGCTACGCACCCGCCGACGATCATGCCCGCTGGGCCCTGCACTGCGAGGCCGAGGGTGACTTCTGGATCAAGATGCGCCAGTGGGCGCCGGCCATCGTCATCCTGCTGACGGCGGCTCTGGTCGTCACGGCGGCCGCGGCGGCCGCCGGTGCCAGTGTTGGGGCGGCTGTCGGCTGCGCCATAGGGTCGTTCTTCCTGGGTGCGCTGGGCTGCGCCATCGGCTCGTTCCTGGGAGGATTGCTCGGAGCGGCCATTGGCGGCGCCATCGGCGGAGCGGCGTCCTACTTCGGCGGGGTCAAGCCGGTCCTGCAGGGACTGTTCAACTGGAATCCCGGCAATGTCGAGGACGCCAATGTCGGCGACAAGGCGCTCGGCCCCATCAGGATGGGCGATTATGTCGCCGTCCTCGGCGAACATGTCTATGACGGCTATCACAAGGGCTGGCATGAGTTTCATCCGCTGATGGCGGTGGTCAAATTCGATGCGGCGGCCGGTGTCGACGCAAGACACTATCTTCAGTGGAATCCGGATTTTCCCGACACGGGCACGGTCCCGCCCAAACCGCCAGGCGAGGCCATCGACCTCACCGCGCAGGATATGCGTGACGGGCTTGGCAGCGCCGCGTTCAGGACACGCTGCGAGAATCTGCGCAGAACGTGGTGCGCCATGCTGAACGAAGCGTTCGATCCGGAGACCAAACGAACACAGCAGGGCCTGGACCAGCGCTGGACCATTCATCCGATGGTCGATGGTTGCATTCCGCAGGAGCAGCCACCAGCACCGCATGTCGGATGATGCCATCAGCGTCCGATACGCGAAACCGTGATGGCGCCGATTGCCTTTTAATCTTGACTAACCCATTCATGAATTGATACTCGGACGCACCCGCAGTGCGGGCAACCCCGAGGAGTACCTTATGAAATCCCCCCTTCTTGCCCTGGCCAGCGTAGCGGCGCTTGCAATCAGCCTGGCCGCCGGTCCGGCGACGGCCGAAGATGCCGGCATCATCGTCTATAACGCCCAGCATGAAAGCCTGGCCAAGGATTGGGCCGAAGGGTTCACCAAGGAAACCGGCATCAAGGTTACCTTGCGCAATGGCGGCGACAGCGACTTCTCCAACCAGATCGTCGCCGAAGGCGCCTCCTCGCCCGCCGACGTGTTTCTGACGGAAAATTCGCCGGCCATGGTGCTGGTCGAGAATGCCGGCCTGTTCGCGCCGGTCGACGCCGACACGCTCGCACAGGTCCCGCAGGACTATCAGGCCGCCAGCGGCAAATGGGTGGGCGTGGCCGCGCGCAGCACCGTCTTTGCCTACAATACGACCAAGCTCAAGGCCGACCAGTTGCCCAAGTCGATGCTCGACCTCGCCGACCCGAGTTGGAAGGGCCGCTGGGCGGCCTCGCCTTCTGGCGCCGATTTCCAGGCTATTGTCAGCGCATTACTGCAGCTCAAGGGCGAGGCCGCCACGGCCGATTGGCTGAAGGCGATGAAGGCGAACTTCACCGCCTACAAGGGTAACAGCACGGTGATGAAGGCGGTCAATGCCGGCGAGATCGAAGGCGGCGTGATCTACCACTATTACTATTTCGGCGATCAGGCCAAGACCGGCGAAAACTCCAAGAACGTCGCGCTGCACTATTTCAAGAACCAGGATCCGGGCGCTTTCGTATCGGTCTCCGGCGGCGGCGTGCTAGCCTCGAGCAAGCACCCCAAGGAAGCTCAGGCCTTCCTGAAATGGGTGACCGGCAAGGGTGGCCAGGACGTGCTGAAGAACGGAACCTCCTTCGAATACGCGGTCGGCAAGGGTGCGCAGTCCAATCCGAAGCTGGTGCCACTGGTCGACCTGCAGGCGCCGAAGGTCGACGCCGCGACGCTGAACTCCAAGAAGGTCACCGACCTGATGACCGCAGCCGGCTTGCTTTAGTCGTCGTTCTTCCTAATAAGGACGTCAAACCGTGCTCCTGCGGGAATTCACCTTCCGCGGGAGCGTTTTGTTCCGAGATGCATTCGTCCATGACGACACGCTTCGTTCCTGACCGCGACCGTGGTCCCCTGATTGCCGCCGCCGCGCCGCGATGGCATGGCGCCTGAGCTGATGCAGCCCGCGGTCGATCTCGCGCGCCCTGGCCTGCCGCCGAAGATGCGCCGAAGAACGCAGCGGCGTGTGGCGCCCTGGCTTGTCATCGCCGCCATATCAGTCTCCCTGCTGGCATTGGTGCCGCTTGCCTTCATCATATGGATCGCGGTGCAGACCGGTTGGGAAACTGTCGCGGCATTGGTCTTCCGGCCACGTGTCGGCGAACTGCTGGTCAACACCGGCCTGCTGGTGCTGCTGGCCGTACCGATCGCCATCACATTGTCGGTGACGCTGGCCTGGCTGACCGAACGCAGCGACCTGCCTGGTGCCCGGCTCTGGTCCTGGCTCTGCGTGGCGCCGCTCGCCATCCCCGCTTTCGTACACTCCTATGCCTGGATCACCATCGTGCCGGGGCTGCACGGCCTCTGGGCTGGCGTGCTGGTATCCGTCATCGCCTATTTTCCTTTCCTCTATCTGCCGGTGTCGGCGGCGCTGCGCCGCCTCGATCCTGCCCTGGAGGATGCCGCGGCGGCACTTGGTCTCGGACCCTGGCGTGCGTTCTGGCGTGTCGTGTTGCCGCAGCTCAGGCTCGCCATCTGCGGCGGCTCGCTGCTGGTCGGCCTGCATCTGCTGGCCGAATATGGCCTCTACGTCTTCATCCGCTTCGACACCTTCACCACCGCGATCGTCGACCAGTTCCAGTCGACCTTCAACGGTCCGGCCGCCAACATGCTGGCCGGCGTGCTGGTGACCTGCTGCTTCGTGCTGCTCGGCCTCGAAGTGCTGGTGCGCGGCGAGGAGCGTTATGCCCGTGTCGGCTCAGGTGCCGCGCGATATCAGCAGCGGATGAGCCTCGGTCGCGCCACCCTGCCCAGCTTGCTGCTGCTCGTCGTCACCACCCTGCTGGCGCTTGGCGTGCCGTTCATCACCATCGGCCGCTGGCTCATCGCCGGCGGCGCCGATGTCTGGCGTCTCGATGAGATTGGCCTGGCACTGGGCCAGACACTGTTCCTATCGCTCGCCGGCGCGTTGCTTGCCACTGTCGCTGCCATGCCGATGGCCTGGATCTCGATCCGCGCGCCCGGTCCGTTGCAGCGCCTGCTGGAGGGATGCAATTACATTGTCGGCTCGCTGCCGGGTGTCGTCATTGCGCTGGCGCTGGTCACCATCACCGTGCGCATCGCCCTGCCGCTGTACCAGACCCTGTTCACCATCCTGCTCGCCTACTCACTGATGTTCCTGCCGCGTGCCCTGGTCAGCCTGCGCGCGTCGATCGCCCAGGCCCCGGTCGAACTCGAGCGCGCCGCCTCCAGCCTCGGCCGGCGGCCGCTCAACGCGCTGTGGTCGACGACAATCCGCCTGTCGGCGCCGGGTGCCGCGGCCGGCATGGCGCTGGTGGCGCTCGGCATCATGAACGAATTGACCGCGACGCAGATGCTGGCGCCGAACGGCACCCGCACGCTGGCCATGGCGTTCTGGTCCTATAGCGGCGAGATCGACTACGCCTCGGCGGCCCCTTACGCCTTCATCATGGTGGCGATGTCGCTGCCCCTGACTTGGCTGCTCTATGTCCAGTCGAAGCGGATGGCCGGACGATGAGCTTTCTCGAACTCGGCAATCTGCACAAGCGTTACGGCCCGGTCGCGGCACTTGCCGGCGTCGACCTGAACGTAGCCAGCGGCAGTCGCACCGCGATCGTAGGACCTTCCGGCTGCGGCAAGACAACCTTGCTGCGGCTGATCGCCGGTTTCGAGGCGCCCGATCAAGGCCGCATCGTGCTCGACGGGCAGGTGCTGGCCAATGGCGGCGCCGCCGTTCCGGCGCATCGCCGCGGCATTGGCCTGGTGGCGCAGGACGGCGCCCTGTTCCCGCATCTGACCATCTCGGACAATATCGGCTTCGGCATGGCACGGGACGACGACAAGCGCGCCGAGCGCATCATCGAACTTGCCTATATCGTTGGACTGGACAAGGCGATCCTCAAACGCCGTCCGCACGAGCTCTCCGGTGGCCAGCAGCAACGTGTGGCGCTAGCCCGCGCCATGGCGATGAAGCCGCGGCTGATGCTGCTCGACGAGCCGTTCTCGGCCCTCGACACCGGCCTGCGCGCCTCGATGCGCAAGGCGGTGGCCGAGCTTCTGGAAGGGGCCGGCATCACCACCATATTGGTGACGCACGACCAGGCCGAGGCGCTGTCCTTCGCCAGCCAGGTGGCGGTCATGCGCGACGGGAAATTTTCCCAGGTCGGCACGCCGCGCGAGCTTTATCTCAAGCCGAAGGACAGGATGATCGCCGAGTTCCTCGGCGATGCCATCATCCTGCCCGCGAGCATTTCGGGCGGCTTCGCCAGTTCGCCGCTGGGCCGCATCGCGGTCGACACGCCGGACAGCCGCGATGTCGCCCGCATCATGTTGCGGCCGGAGCAGATTGGGCTCAAACGCACCTCGCGCGAGGGCATGTCGGGCACACCAGACATGCCCTTCGGCGAGGTGACGGAATCGGAATTCGCCGGCTCGACATGCACGATCGCGGTGCGGCTCCTGAACAATTCCGATCCGCCGGACGCCGCCGCGATCGGCGGCACGCCGCTGATCCTGCGCAAATCCGGCATGGACGCGCCGGCGGTCGGCGAGATCGTGCGGCTGACCGTATCGGGCAAGGCGCACGTCTTCGCTTGAGGCCTTAAGGCGCTGAACCCACGCGAAGTGGCCGGTTCACGCCGTGACGCGTTCGCCGGTTTCCGCTGAATAGATCGGCCATTGCTCGAGAAAATCGCAACCGTGCACCACCACGCACTCGTTGGCGCTGTCGATGAGGATGACGGCGTAGGACGGCGGCGCCTGTTCGACGACCTCGCTCGATCGGTCGAGGGCAAGCTCGAACCGCGCATGCAGGCCGCGCTGCGCCGAGAACGGAATGCCGGCGACGGTTCCCGCGATGTCGCGGTGAACGTGGCCGAAGAAAATATGGCGAACGTTGCCATGATCCCGCAGCAGGCCGAGCAACCGCTCGGGCCGTTCGAGCGCCAGCGGATCGAGCTGCGGCAGGCCGAGCGCGACCGGCGGATGATGCAGGAAAACGTAGGCGGGCCTGCCGCCTGATTGTTCGAGCCGGGCTTCGAGCCAGGCAAGCCGGCTGTCGCACAGTTCGCCCTCGATGCGTCCTTCCGCCAGGCAGTCGAGAAACAACAGCACTTCGTCGCCGGTATCATGGACCGACTGCACGAAGCCGTTTTTGTCGACCGGAACTTCGGGAAACGCAGCGATGAGATTGGCCCGCCGGTCATGGTTGCCCGGCAGCAGCCTGAAGGGCATCGATAGCGCGCTCAGGGCAACGCGCAGATCGGCATAGCTCTGCGGCGCACCGGTCTCCGTCAGGTCGCCGGTGAAGACGCAAAGTGCTGCGTCGGCGTGATGCGCATTGATATGCGCGATGCACTGATCGAGCCGCTGATGCAGGTCCGCCCCATAGCGGCGCTCACCTCGCCGGCCGAGATGCACATCGGTGACCTGGATGATTTTCATGTGCGCCTCTTTGGCCGCGCGTTTCGGAAATCAAAGCGCCGGTTCGGGCACGGAAGCCTTGAAGACATCGAGACGGGTGCCTGTCTCCGACGAGAAGAAGTGCATGTCGTCCGGCGAGATCTTCAGGCCGACGGTGCTGCCGGGCTCGGGGTGAACGGCCTCCGGGGTCATCACCGAGAACGGTGCGCCGTCGAGGTCGACATAGATCACCCGCCCCGCGCCCAGTTCCTCGACCAGGTCGACAGTGGCATCGAGCGCGCCGGCCGTGCCTGGTGCCACCAGCCGGACCGCTTCCGGCCGGATGCCCATCGCCACTTTCGTGCCGACCGGCAGGCCGGCGCGAGCCATCGCCAATCGCCGGCTGCCGCCGAGCAGCGACAATCCGTCGAGTTCGGCGGTGCCTTCGAGGATGTTCATGGCCGGCGCGCCGACGAAGGTGGCGACGAAGCGGCTGGCCGGGCGGGTGTAGATTTCACCTGGCGTGCCGACCTGTTCGACGCGGCCGCCATTCATCACCACCAGCCGGTCGGCCAGCGTCATCGCCTCGACCTGATCGTGGGTGACGAAGACGGAGGTGGCATTCAGCCGGCGATGCAGCTTGCGGATCTCCGAGCGCATCTGGACGCGCAGCTTGGCGTCAAGATTGGACAGCGGCTCGTCGAACAGGAAGACTTTCGGCTCGCGGATCATGGCGCGGCCCATGGCGACGCGCTGCCTCTGGCCACCCGAAAGCGCCATCGGCTTGCGATCGAGCAGCTGCTCGAGCTCCAGCGTGCGCGCAACCGCCTGGATGCGCTGGTTGCGCTCGGCCGAGGGAACACCGGCGACCTTGAGCGAATAGCCGATGTTCTGGGCCACGCTCATATGTGGATAGAGCGCGTAGTTCTGGAACACCATGGCGCAGCCGCGTTCACGCGGCTCGAGCTTGTTGACCACCATGCCGTCGATGGCGATCGTACCGTCGGAAATCTCTTCCAGCCCGGCGATCATCCTAAGCAGCGTGGACTTGCCGCAGCCGGACGGCCCGAGAATGACGACGAATTCGCCAGAGGCGAAGTCGAGATCGACGCCATGCACGACCTGCGTCTTGGCATAGTTCTTCTTGACGCCGCGTATTGCGATGGAGGCCATTTTTGTCTCCTTGTTACTTCTCGGTGGCGATCAGGCCGCGCACGAACCAGCGTTGCATGAGCACCACGACGATCAGCGGCGGCAGCATGACGATAAGCGTTCCGGCCATGGCGATGTTCCATTCCGGAATGCCGCCGACATTGGGGATGAGCTGCTTGAGCTCGGTGACCGCCGTCGCGTGCGACTGGTCGGTGGTGATGAGCAGCGGCCATAGATACTGGTTCCAGGCCCACAGGAACATGATGGTGCCGAGTGCCGCCATGTTGTTGCGCGACAAGGGCAGCAGGATATCGATGAAGAACCGCAGCGCGCCGGCACCGTCCATACGCGCCGCCTCGGTCAGCTCGTCCGGCACGGTCAGGAAGAACTGCCGGTAGAGGAAGGTGCCGGTGGCGGTGGCGATCAACGGCAGGATCAGTCCGGTATAGGAATTGAGCAGCCCTAGGCTGAGCGAAACCTGCACACCCGAGACCTTCTCGATCAGCCAGCTCAGCCCGGTGATGTCGAGGATGGTCTGGTAGGGCGACAGCACATTGGCGACGACCGCGTAGGTCGGCACGATGCGCACTTCCAGCGGCAGCATCAGCGTGACGAAGATCAGCCAGAAGATGAAGGTGCGGCCGGGATAGCGGAAATAGACGATCGAGAAGGCGGTCAGCGCCGAGATGATCACTTTGCCGGCCGCGACGCCGGCAGCCATGATGAAACTGTTGAGCAGCTTGGGGCCAAGGTCGGCCGTCGTCCAGGCCATCTTGATGTTTGTCCAAAAGTCGCTTCCCGGCAGCAGCGACATCGGCACGTCGTTGACATCCCTAAGATTATGCGACGCGGCCACGGCCACAACCACGAACGGCGCGATGCAAAGTACAAAGCCGACAAACAGGATCAGATGCGTGAAGAAGTTGAGGAACGGAGTGCGCTCGACCATTCAGTCTCACCTGTAGTGCACGCGCCGCTCGATGAAGCGGAACTGGAAAATGGTCAGCACCACGATGAGCAGCATCAAAATGATGCTCTGCGCGGCGGCGCCCGAATAGTCGAGGCCTTTGAAGCCATCGGAATAGATCTTGTAGACCATCAGATTGGTGGCGTTCGCCGGGCCGCCCGACGTCATGATGTCGACGATGCCGAACGAATCCTGGAAGCTCTCCGTGATGTTGATGACCAGCAGGAAGAAGATTGTCGGCGTGATCAGCGGGAACTGTATGTCCCAGAAACGCCTCATGACGCCGGAGCCGTCCATCGCGGCGGCTTCGATGAGGGAGCGCGGGATAGCCTGGAACGCGGCAAGGAAGAAGATGAAGTTGTAGCCGACATATTTCCACGAGAAGGCGATGATGATCGAGGCCATAGCATCAGCGCCGTCGAGCCCGGGATCCCAGAAGCCGGGCCAGACTTGGTTGACCACTGCCATGAAGCCGGCTTCCGGCGCCAGGATGAAACGGAACGCCATCGCCAGAGCCGGTGCGGCGATACCGTAAGGCCAGATCAGCACCACGCGATAGAGACGCGAGCCGGCAAGCTGGCGGTCGGTGAGCGCGGCGAGCACAAGCGCGACGAACATTGCAAGTCCGGTGCTGATGCCGGCAAAGACAAGGCTGGCGGTGATCGAGTTCCAGTAATCGGCGTTGGCCAGGATCGAGCGGAAATTGTCGAGCCCGACCCAGATGTTGCCGCCGCCCCAGGGCTGCTGCAGCGTCAGCGACCAGTATACGGCCTGGCCGGCAGGCCAGTAGAAGAACGTGAAGATCAGGAGGAGCTGCGGCACCGCGAAAAGGATGCCGATTGTCCAACTGCTGAAGGTAACGCGTTTTTCCATCGGTCCGCCGTGGCCGCGGAACGGCCAGCCCAAAGCAAGATAAGATTATATACGAAACGGCCGCCCGTCGAATCTCGGCGGGCGGCCTCGGCAATCTTCGAAATCAGGGCAGGGTCTTGCCCGGATAGGTCTGCTGGAAGCGGTCGAGGATGGCGTCGCCATTCTTGACCAGCGTGTCGAGGCCCTGCTGCACGCTGACCTTATTGGCGAAGATCGCCTGCATCTGCGCGCCGAACTCGGCACGGATCTGGGTGAAGTTGCCCAGGCGTATACCACGGGTGATTTCGGTCGGCTCCGACGCGGTCAGGCTGGCGATGGCGACTTCACGGCCCTTGTAGGGCGCCTTGTCGTAGAAGCCGGTGGACTTCATGTAGTCGAAGCCCGACTTGGTCACTGGGATGTAGCCGGTGTTGGTCGACCAGAACAAAGCGGTCTTGGGGTCGTGGATGAAGTTAAGGAACGCGGCCGCGCCCTTGTACTCAGCGTCCGACTTGCCGGAGAGCACCCACAGCGAAGCGCCGCCGACCAGCGAATTCTTGCGCTCGGTACCGGCATAGGCCGGCAGTTCGGCGACATCCCACTTCATGCCTTCCTTCTGCGTCTTGCCGACCGTGCCGTGATCGCCGACCGAGGTCATGATCACCTGGCAGGTGCCTGAGGCGAAGGCCTGGACCATATCCTGGCCGAGATCCTTGGACTTGATCTTGATCAGGCCGGCGTCATACCACTTCTTGAGATCGGTGACGTACTGAACGAACTTTGTCTTGTTGACTTCCAGACGCGCGTCGAGACCGTCATAGCCGTTGTTCTTGGTGGCGATCGGCTGGTTGTGGATGGCCGAGAACTGCTCCATCAGCTGCCAGCTTTCATTGGCCGAGATGTTGATCGCCATCGGGCATTCATAGCCGGCGTCCTTCATCGCCTGCAGGTCGGCGCCGACGTCTTCCCAGGTCTTGGGCGCCTCGGTCTTGCCGATCTTGGCGAAGGCGTCCTTGTTCCAGTACATCAGCGCGGTCGAGGAATTGAACGGGAAGGACAGCATCTCGCCCTTCGAGGTCGCGTAGTAGCGGGCGATGCCTGGGAAATAGTCGGCGTAGTCGATCTTGTAGCCGTTTTCTTCCATCAGCTTGTCGGCGGGCTTGTAGGCGCCCGACAGCATCATCGTGGCGGTGCCGACGTCGTAGACCTGCACGACGGCGGGCTGTTTGCCGGCGCGGAAGGCGGCGATGGTGTTCTGCAGCGTGGCGTCGTAATTGCCCTGGCTGGTGCAGACGACTTCATAATCCTTCTGCGAGGCGTTGAAGTTCTTGCACAGCGTGTCGACGACGCGGGCGAGGTCGCCCGACAGGCCGAACCAGAAGTCGAATTTTACCGGCTCCGCAAAGGCAGGAACCGCCAGCGCGGTGCTGAGCGCGCCTGCGGCAAGGGCAGCGAGGCCCCGCTTGATGATCGTCATGGTTTCTTCCCTCTTGAATGACTGTTGACAAGGGTCTTGCGCAAGTCCTTGCCCGCTCTCTTAGAGAAGGTATGTGACAGTTCTGTTGTGGCCTTACGGGCCTGTGGGCAGCTAGTCTTTCCTCCCCCTCGGCGGTGGCGCCGGCATGAAAACGCATACCGGCGCCTTAGGTAGCTAGGGCGGCTCTCGAGAACGTAAAGGTCGTCATGATTATCCGGCTAAAGGGATGATGAAATGCGGGTGGAGCAGCTGACGAGACCTGACCGCCTGTCACGGCAAGCGCATTGCGATGCGCACCGACCGCCAGGATGTCAGGCTCATATTGCTCAAGCCGAGCGTTCACTCGGCCTGATTGCTCACGACCCGAGCGCCGTCTCGACCAACCGCTTGGCGTCGGGCCCCGACCATTCGGCCGGACCGTTCATATGGGCGATCAGGCAGCCTTCGCCATCGATCAGCATAGTGACGGGCAAGCCGAGCGCCAGACCGCGCGCCTTGAGGTCGTTGAACAGCGTCATCGTCGAATCCCGGTAGTAGCCGAGCGTGTGCACACCGGTATCGGCGAGAAACTTCTTCGGCTTCACATCGTCGCCGGCATCGACGTTGACGGCGACGACCTGAAAGGCGTCGCTGCCTTTCTCCTTTTGCAGCGCGTCGAGCGCCGGCATTTCGGCACGGCATGGCGCGCACCATGTGGCCCACAGGTTGAGCAGCACCGTCTTGCCGGCATGGTCGGCGATCGTCATCGGCTTGCCGTCCGGGCCGTTGAAGGCGAGGCTCCTCATCGACTGCGGCGGATCGGCCGGCAAAAGTGCCGCGACCTCGCCGGTGGCCGCGGCCGCGATCTTCTTGGCGCGGTCGCTCTTGGCGGCGCAGGCGACGTCGTCCTTGCTGTCGCCCGCCGCCATTTGGGGCGCGGCGTTGTTGCCAGACCGGCTCTCGCTGACATATACCGCGACCGCGCCGGCCAGCGCTCCCGCCACCAGGGCGGCGAGGATCAGGCGCGGGGCCGGGAAAAATCTGTTTCCGTCTGCCATTTTCTCAAAACTGCTCCGAAGCACGGGTTTTATAGCCATGAGCGACAAAAAGACCAGCAACCAGATGTGGGGCGGACGATTTGCCTCGGGTCCGGCCGCGATCATGGAAGCGATCAACGCGTCGATCTCGTTCGACCGCAAACTCTATGCGCAGGACATAAGAGGCTCGATCGCCCATAGCGAGATGCTGGCGCAAACGGGCATTATTTCGGCGGCCGATCAAGAAAAAATCGCTCACGGACTGAACACGATCCTGAAAGAGATCGAAGCCGGCAGCTTTGAGTTTTCGACGCGGCTGGAAGACATCCACATGAACGTCGAGGCCCGCCTCGCCGACCTTATCGGGTCGGCGGCCGGCCGGCTGCACACTGCCCGCTCGCGCAACGACCAGGTGGCTGTCGATCTGCGGCTCTGGGTCAAGGACGAATGCTTTCGTGTCGCCGAGGCGTTGAGAGGCTTGATCATGGCCCTCCTGGCGCGAGCCGAGGAACATGCGGCGACCGTCATGCCGGGCTTCACCCATATGCAGGCCGCGCAGCCGGTAACCTTCGGCCATCACTGCATGGCCTATGTCGAGATGTTCGCGCGCGACCTGTCGCGCGTTCGCGACGCCATCGAACGCATGGACGAGAGCCCGCTCGGTGCCGCGGCCCTTGCCGGCACCAGCTTCCCGATCGACCGCCATCAGACCGCCAGGGCGCTCGGTTTCCGCGAGCCGATGCGCAATTCGCTGGACAGCGTCTCCGACCGCGATTTCGCGCTGGAGTTCCTGGCCATGGCCGCGATCTGCGCCACGCACCTGTCGCGGCTCGCGGAGGAGATCATCATCTGGTCGACGCCGCAATTCGGCTTCATCAGGCTGTCGGACAGCTTTTCCACCGGCTCCTCGATCATGCCGCAGAAAAAGAACCCCGACGCCGCCGAACTCGTGCGCGGCAAGACCGGCCGCGTCAACGGCCATCTGGTCGGCCTGCTGACGGTGATGAAGGGCATGCCTTTGACCTATGGCAAGGACATGCAGGAAGATAAGGAATCGGTGTTCGATGCCGCCGAGACGCTCGACCTGATGCTCGCCGCGATGACCGGCATGGTCTCGGACATGACGGTCAATGCCGCCGCGATGAAGAAGGCTGCCGGCTCCGGTTACGCCACCGCCACCGACCTCGCCGACTGGCTGGTGCGCAGTTTGGGCTTGCCGTTCCGCGAGGCGCATCATGTCACCGGCCGCGCGGTGGCGCTGGCCGAAGACAAAAAGGTTAGCCTGGAGAAGCTTTCGCTGGAGGATCTGCAATCGATCAACCCAGGCATCACGGCGGACATATTCTCGGTGCTGGCGGTGCAGAACTCGGTCAAAAGCCGCACCAGCTTCGGCGGCACCGCGCCATCGGAAGTGCGGAAGCAGATACGCGCCTGGAAAAAGCGCATCGCCAAGGCGTGATGCCGGATATTGCGACCAGCAATATCCCAATATTGCGATGAGCAATATCCGGGGTGCAATGCGCTGAGAACTCGGCTAAAAGCGGCGGCTGGCAAACGTTTCGGACGGATGGATCGATGACCGGAAGCAGGATTTTGGTAACGCTGACGCTGCTTGCGGCGCTTGCCTTCGTGACCGCCTGCGGCCGCAAGGCCGGTCTCGACACGCCCTACGAGGCGGCCGTCCAGGCACGCAAGGATGCCGAGAAGGCCCACCAGCCCGTGCCGCCGGAACCGGAAAAACCGGTCGTGGACAAGAAGTTCATCCTCGACCCGCTGATCTAGCTCCGATGAAGGCGGGATTGGTCTTTCCAAACCCGATCGCATCGTGCCTCAACTTCCGGAACCACTCTCGTGAACCATTTCGACTACCGCGACGGCGTGCTGCATGCCGAGGACGTGGCAATCCCTGATATCGCCGCGCAGGTCGGCACGCCGTTCTACTGCTATTCGACGGCGACCTTGAGCAGGCACTACCGTGTCTTCGTCAAGGCCTTTGCCGGGCTCGACACGCTGGTCTGCTACGCCATGAAGGCCAATTCCAACCAGGCGGTGCTGCGGACCCTGGCCAAGCTCGGCGCCGGCGCCGACGTGGTCTCGGAAGGCGAATTGCGCCGGGCACTGGCGGCCGGCGTCCCGCCCAGCAAAATCCTGTTCTCCGGTGTCGGCAAGACGGCGCGTGAAATGGACTTTGCGCTCGAAGCCGGCATTCTCTGCTTCAACGTCGAATCCGAGCCGGAACTCGAACTCCTGTCGGCCCGCGCCTCGGCTCTCGGCAAGATGGCGCCGGTCTCGCTGCGCATCAATCCCGATGTCGACGCCAGGACCCACAAGAAGATCTCAACCGGCAAGGCCGAGAACAAGTTCGGCATTCCGTGGCAGCGGGCGCGCCAGGTCTACGCCCGCGCGGCAACGCTTCCCGGCATCAAGATCACCGGCATCGATACCCATATCGGCAGCCAGATCACAGAACTGCAGCCTTTCGACGACGCCTTCGCCCTGCTGGTCGACCTGGTCGGCGCGCTGCGAGGCGACGGCCACGCCATCGAGCATATCGACCTCGGCGGCGGCCTCGGGATTCCCTACCGCGTCGACAACAACCCGCCCCCCTTGCCCGACGCCTATGCCCAGATCGTCCGCAAGCATGTCACCAAGTTGGGTCTGAAGGTGATGTTCGAGCCAGGCCGATTGATCGTCGGCAATGCCGGCATCCTGGTCTCGGAAGTGATTTTCGTGAAGGAAGGCGACGCCAAGAACTTCCTCGTCGTCGACGCCGCCATGAACGACCTGATCCGGCCGACGCTCTACGACGCCTTCCACGAGATCAAGCCGGTCGTGCAGCCGCCCGCCGACACGCCGCGCATGACGGTCGACGTGGTCGGCCAGGTCTGCGAGACCGGTGACTATCTCGGGCTCGATCGCGACCTGCCCCGGCTGAAGGCGGGCGATCTGGTCGCCGTTTCCACCGCCGGCGCCTATGGCGCGGTCCAGGCCGGCACCTACAACACCCGCCTGCTGGTGCCGGAGGTGCTGGTCGACGGCGACCGTTTCCACGTCGTGCGTCCGCGACTGACCTATGAGGAGCTGATCGGGCTGGATTCGGTGCCAGACTGGCTTGCATAAAAGCCGCCTGGCCGCGACGCTATAGCCGGTTCTGGATGAGCGCCCTTGCGTTGGCGATCCTGTCCTCGTCGCGGCGGTAGAAGGTCCATTGTTTGATGCGCTTGGTTCTGAGCAGGCCGGCCTGGGTAAGCACACGCATATGCTCGGAAAGCGTTGCCTGCGTGATGCCGAGCTTCTCGGCAATCAGCAGCGCGCAGACGCCGTCCTCGACCAGATCGCCATCCGCCTGTGCCCGGAAATGCGCACGCGGATCCTTGAGCCAGTCGAGAATCTGCAGCCTGCGTCCGTTGGCGATCGCCTTGAAGACATCAACCTCTTGCATTTAGGCATTTTGCCAAGTTACTAATTATTGTCAATCCCGAGGAGATCTTGATGTCGCAGGACAACACCATCACACGCGAACGCATCGCCGCGATGGAACCGCGCATCCGCCCCTATATCAGGCACACGCCGGTGCTGCGCGTCGACATGGCCGACTTCGACCGGCCGCCATTGGCGGTCGACCTCAAGCTCGAATGCCTGCAGCATTCCGGCTCGTTCAAGGCGCGCGGCGCCTTCACCAACCTTTTGGAGCGGCCGGTTCCCGAGGCCGGCGTCGTCGCCGCATCGGGCGGCAATCATGGCGCCGCTGTCGCCTACGCCGCCATGCGGCTTGGCCACAAGGCGACCATCTTCGTTCCCGAAGTGAGCCCGCAGGCCAAGCTCGACCGCATTCGCGGCTATGGCGCCGACCTCGTCGTCGGCGGCGCCCGTTATGCCGAGGCGCTGGCCGCCAGCGAACGTTTCGCCGAGGAAACCGGCGCCCTGCAGATCCATGCCTTCAACCAGGAAGAAACGCTGATCGGCCAGGGCACTCTCGGGATCGAGATCGAAAACGATCTGGCTGAGATCGACACGCTGCTGGTCGCCGTCGGCGGTGGCGGCCTGATCGGCGGTGTCGCCGCCTGGTACGCCGGCCGCATCCGCATCGTCGCCGTCGAGCCCGAGGGCGCGCCGACGCTTCATCGCGCCTTCGAGGCCGGCCATCCGGTCGACGCGCCGGCCGAAGGCATCGCCGCCGATTCGCTGGCGCCGAAGCGCGTCGGCGAAATGATGTTCCCGATCGCCGAAGCCTTCGTCGAACGCTCCATCCTGGTCAGCGACGACGACATCATCGCCGCCCAGAAGGCGCTCTGGAACAGCGTGCGCATCATCTCGGAACCAGGTGGTGCGGCCGCCTTCGCCGCGATCCTGTCCGGCCGCTACGCGCCGGCGCCGGGCGAACGGATCGCCGTGCTGGTCTGTGGCGCCAACGCGAACCCCGCCAATTTCTGATTGCAACCATTTCGGCAGGCTTCACGTTTTCTCAAACTGCCTCGCCTTTGCCGTGTTTGCTGGTATTCTTCGAGTCGTGAGGCTGGGCTATCCCGCCCCGCCTCGCTGCATGATCCCCGAGAGTGGGTCCGGTTTTCGGAACAGATCATGCTCAAAGAGATAGAGCCCCATTCCGGTCCTTTCAGGCGGAACAGGCTCTGGGAAGGGCCGATGACGCAACGACCCATCTTCAGCAACGATCGCGGCCTGGCCGGACGCCTTGCCTTGAGCCGGATGGCGACGCGCGTCGCGATGACCGTCGAGCGCGGCTGGCCGCTGCTGCTCCCGCTCATTGTTGTTGCCAGCCTGTTCCTCAATGTCTCCTGGTTCGGTATTTTCCCCCGGCTGCCGGATGCGGCACGCATCGGCCTTATCGCCGTTTTCGGCCTGGCGGGGCTGGCTGCGCTCTATCCGCTGCGCTTTTTCCGCATGCCTGGTGCTGCCGAGGTCGATCGTCGCATCGAGGCCGCCAACAGATTGCTGCACAGCCCGGTACAGGTGCAGAGCGACCGGCCCAGCGGCCAGGAAAGCAGTTTCTCGCAGGCTCTCTGGCGCGAGCACCAGAAGCGCATGGCGGGAAAGCTCGACAGTCTCGGCGCCGACCTGCCGCGCACGCGCGTGCCGGAGCGCGACCCCTGGGGACTTCGCGCCGTGGCGGCGCTCCTGCTGGTCACCGCCTTCGCCTTCTCTTTCGGGCCGACCGGCGGCAGGATAGCAGACGGTTTCAGCGCACACGGCACACTCGACACCGTGCCGCCGCGCATCGACGCCTGGGTGACGCCGCCGGCCTATACCGGCAAGCCGCCGATCTTCTTGACCGCTGATGCCAACCAGGCGACGCCGACCTTCACCATTCCGGAAGGCAGCGATGTCTCGCTGCGTGTGACCGGTGGATCGGGCGAGGAAACGCTTGCCTATGCCGACAAGGATGGCAACGCGCGCGCTATCGACCCGCAAGCCGTCGCCAAGCCGGCGGCAAGCCCGGCGGTGCCAGCCCCCGCCTCATCCTCGACGATACGCCAGTTCATCGGCAAGCTGACTGGCGACGGCACGCTGACGCTGAAGTCGGGCGACGACCAGCTTGCCCGCTGGGCCTTTGCCGTGCTGCCGGACAAGCCGCCGCAGATCCGCTTCGTCGGCGAGCCCAAGCGCGCCGCCAACGGCGCCTTCGAGCTCAACTACCAGATCGACGACGACTACGGCGCCGCCACCGCCAAGGCGGTGTTCGCGCTGGCCGATCCGCAGGCGCCAGATGCGCATCCGCTCTATGGTCCGCCTGACATGCCGCTGACGCTGCCGCGCCGCGGCGGCAAGGCGAATGCCGCCCGCACCACGAAGGATCTGACCGAGCATGTCTGGGCCGGCGGCAGCATCAAGCTGACGCTGGTCGCCACCGACGATGCCGGACACACCGCGTCCAGCGAAACCAAGACGCTGGTGATGCCCGAGCGGCCGTTCGCCAACCCGCTGGCGCGCGCCGTGATCGAACAGCGCCGCCTGCTCGCACTCGACGCCAATGCCAAGCCGCACGTGCTCGACCTGATGGACGCCATCACGCTGCGGCCCGAAGACACGTTCGACAACATGTCCCACTACCTCGCCATCATGAGCGCGATGAGCCGGCTGAAACTGGCCGGCAACGACGATCAGCTGCGCAGCGAGGTCGCTTATCTCTGGGAGATCGCGCTCGGCATCGAGGAGGGCAACCTCTCGGCCGCCGAAAAGCGGCTGCGCCAAGCGCAGCAGGCGCTGCAGGACGCCATCAAGAACGGCGCCAGCGACGCCGAGATCGAGAAGGCGATGAAGGAACTACGCGAGGCTATGAACCAGTTCCTGCAGGAATTCGCCGAACGCGCCAAGCAGAACCCGAACGCGCCGCAAATGCAGCAGAACGGCCAGGAACTGCGCCAGAGCGATATCGACCGTATGATGGACCAGATCGAGAACCTGGCCAAGTCGGGCGATCGCGACAAGGCGCAGCAATTGCTGTCGCAGCTGCAGGACATGATGAACAACCTCCAGGCCGGCCGCCAGCAGCAAGGCGGTGAGCAGGACAGCCAGATGCGCCAGCAGATGGACAAGCTCGGCGAGATCCTGCGGCGCCAGCAGGAGATGATGAACGACACGTTCCGCATGGACCAGATGCAGCGCGGCGAGCGCCAGCGTGGCGAGAACCGCGACGAGCAGCTTGGCCAGGGCGGTGGCGAGGACCAGGACAAGCCAGGCGTTGGGCAGGACCGCGATCCGCTTGCCAGGCCGAAGCCGATGACGCCGCAGGAATTCGCCGATGCGCTGAAGCAGTTGCAGGAAGGCCAAGGCCAGCTGAAGAGCGATCTCGAGCAGCTGAAGAAGGCCCTCGAAGGCATGGGCATGGAGCCCAATGAAGGATTTGGCGAGGCCGGCAAGTCCATGGGCAGCGCCGAGCAGGCGCTTGGCGAGGGCCAGGGCGACGAAGCGGTCGGCCACCAGGGCCGGGCACTCGAGGCGCTGCGCAAGGGCGCCAAGGACATGATGAAGCAGATGCAGGCCATGCAGGGCGACCAGGGCGGCAGCCAGCAAGGCGGTCGTCAGCAGGACGCCGACCGCGACCCGCTCGGCCGGCCGCGCGCCAGCCAGGGTCCTGATTTCGGCGATTCGGTGAAAGTGCCCGACGAGATCGACGTGCAGCGCGCCCGCCAGATCCTGGAAGCGATCCGCAAGCGGCTCGGCAACGCGCTCAGCCCGGACATCGAGCGCAGCTATCTGGAACGGCTGCTGGAGCTGAAATAGGGAATTACTGTCCGACCTCCACCCCACCCGAAAGCCCTATCGAATGGCTGCAACACCATGCCAAAACTCGGTGCGACTACCCCCATCCTGCGCATCTTCGACATCGCCAAGGCGCATGAATTCTATCTCGGCTTTCTCGGTTTCGAAGTGCAGTTCGAACACCGCTTCGACGACAACGCGCCGCTCTACACAGGCGTTTCCCGCGACGGCTGCATCTTGCATCTGAGCGAACATCATGGCGACGGCGCGCCGGGCTCTCACATCCGGATCGAGACGGCGGACATCGCGGGCTGCACCATGAGTTGCCAAGCCGGGGCTGGAGCAGACGCCTTGGAAGACGAAGGAGATCACGGCCGCCGACCCGTTCGGCAACCGCCTGACCTTCTATGAGGATGTGAGAGACTGACCTTGCCCGTTGGAGAACGCCTCGCGGATAGCCTCTTGCATGCCGTCGATCGCCTCGCCGGAGGCATTCGGGTTGCGGTGCATCACCACATTCGAGGAATCGATATCGCCAAAGCCGTCCGCGGATGTCAGTTCGCGACAGCCGGCCGGAATGTTGCTGCGTGAGATCGGCGCAATCGCCAGCCCCGAGGTGACGGCGAGCTTGAGGCCGCCGGTGGTGTCGCTGGTATAGGCGACACGATAGGCAAGACCGCGCTGCTCAAGTGATTTGACGGCAAAATCCTTGCACCAGCCGGCCCGGTTGTAGAGCGCGATCGGCACCGGCCGTTCCTCGTGCATGTAATGCAGGGCCGATGTCACCCACACCGTCGGATCGTGCATCAGCACCTCGCCGCCTGACGGGTCCTGCCATTCGAACACCACGCAGAGATCGAGTTCGCCGGCGGCGAGCGCTGCCATCTGGGCGCCTGAATGCGCATAGCGCACGGTGACCTCGACCTGTGTGTGGCGTTTCGAAAAAGCGCCGAGCGCGCGCGACAGGATGGCGTGGCCATATTCCTCCGGAATACCGATGCGCACCGGCCCGCCCAGCGGCGCCGCCGCCATTGACGCCGCCGTCTCGTCGAGTAGCGCGACGATGCGGCGGGCATTGACGATAAGTTCGCCGCCACGCCGCGTCAGCGCGACGCCACGTGAACCGCGCTCGAACAGGCTGTCGCCGACCAGCTCTTCGAGCTTCTTCATCTGCATCGATACGGCCGACTGCGTGCGGCCGGCCTGCTCGGCGGCCCTCGTGAAATTGCCGGCCTCGGCGATGGCGACAAAGGTGCGCAGGAGATCGCTGTCGAGGGTTGGCCGCATCGCATCCGTCATAAGAAAAGTTGATTGCTGGTATCATTCCAATTCGTTTGCAACATGTCAAACACCGGGCGATAGTCGCCTCACCCATTGGATATGCGGCCGCGAAATCGGCAGCGGACCAATCAAAGAGTCCTCACTCGTGCCCGCTGCCCGAAAACGGTGGCGGGTTCTTTTTGATCTGGAGAGGGTCGCCGGATCGGATGCGCGGGAGCCTGAACGCGGATGCAGAATAGGATGGTGCGCGGCATCCTGAGCCTGTGCCTGGGCGTGCTGGTCTTCTCGCTGCAGGACCCGCTCGTCAAAGCCGTGTCGAGCGGCTACCCGGTGAGCGAGGTGATGGCGATCCGCTCGATCATCGCCCTGCCGATCCTGATCCTTCTCGTCCATGCCGATGTCGGGCTCCGTGCTATCCTGTCGCGGCGCTTCGGCATGCTGACCATGCGCGCCTTCATCCAGTTCACGTCCTACACCGTCTATTACCTGGCCATCGCCGCCCTACCGCTGGCCGACGCCGTGGCGCTCTATTTCATGGCGCCGCTCTGCATCATGGCGATGGCCGGCCCCTATCTTGGCGAGCGCGTTTCCTGGCAGACGCTGGCAACCGTGCTGATCGGCATGCTTGGCGTCCTGGTGATGCTGCGCCCCGGCGCCGGACTGTTCGACTGGGCGGCCTTGCTGTCGCTGGGCTCGGCCGTGCTCTACGGATTTTCGCAATTGATGGCCCGCAAGATCGGCGACACCGAATCCTCCACCGTGATGGCCTTCTACCAGAACGGCGCCTATCTGACCGGCGCGGCCGTGGTCGCCGGCACGTTCCACCTCGCCGGCATAAACCACGCCGTCCACCCGAGCCTCGAATTCCTGGTGCGGCCGTGGATCTGGCCGACACTGCCGGATTTCCTCAAGATGGCGGCGTGCGGTTTCGTCGCCTCGGCCGGCATGATCCTGCTCTCGCAGGGGTACCGGCTGGCGCCGGCCAACCGCGTCGCCACTTTCGAATATACCGGCATCCTGTGGTCGCCGCTGTGGGGTTTCCTGTTCTTCGCCGAGGTACCACGCTCGACGACCATGATCGGCGCGGCGCTCATCATCGGCGCCGGCCTGCTGGCGCTCAACACCGACCGGCGGACCAGCCCAGCGCCGGCGCTTGTCGCCAGGGATCCGGCCTGATCAGGCGAAGCAGATCAGCGCCCGTTCGACACGCGAACGGATCTCGGCCAGCGTGAAGGGCTTTTGCACGACATCGAGGATAATGCCGTTCAATTCCTCGGCGCGCTCGCGCTGGTCGGCATAGCCGGTCATCAGCATGATCTTCATCGCCGGGAAAAGCGCTGCGGCCGCAACCGCCATCTCGATGCCATCCATCTCCGGCATACGGATGTCGGAGACGACGAGATCATAACCGCCATGCGCGGCCTTGATCAACGCCAGACCTTGCGCGCCGTCGGCGGCGATATCGATTGCATGGCCGGCGCGTTCGAGCGCGCGGGCTGCGAGGGTGCGGACGGACTCATCGTCCTCGACGATCAGAAGCTTTGCCATGGCCGGCATATTTGCCGGGCAAAAGTTGACTTTTCCTGAAAGCGGAACCGGTCTGCAAGTCTTTTTGGAAGCCGCTCAAACGTCGCCCTTGACGACGCCTACGAACGGCAGTTCGCGGAAAGCATGCGAGACATCCATGCCGTAGCCGACGACGAAATAATCGGGGCAATCGAAGCCGACATAGTCGGCATTGAGCGCGGTCTGGCGGCGCATGCGCTTGTCGAGCAGCACGGCGATGGAACAGCTCTTCGCGCCACGCGACAGCATCAGGTCGCGGGTGAAGC
The DNA here is from genome assembly GCF_006442215.1 of Mesorhizobium sp. B2-3-11. Classification (NCBI taxonomy): domain Bacteria; kingdom Pseudomonadati; phylum Pseudomonadota; class Alphaproteobacteria; order Hyphomicrobiales; family Phyllobacteriaceae; genus Mesorhizobium; species Mesorhizobium sp. B2-3-11. The sequence goes on from NZ_VFVS01000002.1 coordinate 336,527, forward strand.
TCAGCGTCTTGCCCGATTCCAGAATGTCGTCGATCAACAGCACGTCGCGGCCGGCAACCTCGTTGTCGATGTCGCGCAGCACCCTCACCTCGCCGCTGGTGGTGCCGGCGCCATAGCTGGAGATGAAGATAAACTCGACTTCCGGCGACAGGCCGACATCGTGCATGGCCCGGATCAGGTCGGCGGCGAAGATGAACGAGCCCTTCAGCACCGAAATCACCAGCAGATCGTGATAGTCGTGCCCGGCGATCTCCTTGGCGAGTTCGAGATTGCGCCGCGCGATCGCCGATGCCGAAAACAGGACTTCGATGTCCTTGCCGCGTACGATGGGCATAGATGGTCTTCCCCGGTGATCGCCTACTCGGCGAAAGTAACCAAAACGGTTCTTACGCCGTTCTTAGGCACGTCGAGCCGGCTGGCAAAGCCGAATCTTTCGCCGGATGCCAGCAAGCGGCCGGATGTCCCCAACGTATAGCGGGTTGTGCGCCCGTCTTTGCCCGTCACCCGGATCTCGAGCGGCGGCAGGGTCGCGGGGCCCGTCCCGTCGTTCGCGGCCTCCCCATCGACGAACAGCACCGGGTTCGTGCCGGAGGCGTCGACACGTGACGAGACGCCTGAAATGGTCAGCGCCGACGCTTGCGCGCCGGCGAGGAACGGCGCCTGGCGCACCAGCGCATGGCCGCCGGACACCCAGAAGGCGGCAAGAGCAGCACCGACGCCGGCGATCCAGAAGATCGGCCCTCCACGTGATGCCGGCGGCCGTTTCGCTGGCGCTTCCGGCTTGCGCAGCATGTCCATGCCCTCGATGGGCGGGGGGACGATCGCACGCGGCGGTGGTGAATCGCTTTCCACCGCAGGAGCAAGGCGCGGCATCACTTCATAGTCGGCATCGATGATATCGGCCGCCGGACCGCGCACGATCCGGTCCGCCACGGCAATTGCCGGTGGATCGGTCATGATTTCGCCGGAAACCGGGCGCGCGGTTCGCTGGTCAGCCATCATGGCCCAGTATTGCACCTGTTCGCTTTTCGTTTCTTTTGCGTAAACACAAATGGTTAACGCTTCCCCACCGGAGCTGTCGTGACAAGCCGAAACAACCCAGGAATTAACCGCCGGTTAACCATGCCGGCCGATGGTCTTTTCGCAGAACAGGCCGGCTCGCCGCCGGCAGGAATTTCAGGTCGCCGAAATTGATTCGCTTCGAAAATGTCGGCCTCCGCTATGGCATGGGTCCGGAAATCCTCCGCGACATCTCCCTGCACATACCGGAGCGCTCCTTCCAGTTCCTGAGCGGGCCTTCGGGTGCCGGCAAGACGACGTTGCTGCGCCTTTTGTTCATGTCGCTGAAGCCGACACGTGGACTGATCACGATCTTCGGCAAGGACCGCTCGCGCATCTCACGCACCGAACTGCCGCACCTGCGGCGGCGCATCGGCGTGGTGTTCCAGGATTTTCGCCTGCTCGACCACATGACCACCTATGAGAATGTTGCTTTGCCATTGCGCGTGCGCGGGCGCGAGGAAGCGAGCTACCGCACCGATGTCACCGAACTGTTGAAATGGGTCGGGCTCGGCGAACGCATGCATGTGCTGCCGCCGGTTCTGTCAGGCGGCGAGAAGCAGCGCGCCGCGATCGCGCGCGCCCTGATCGAGCAGCCGGAGATCTTGCTGGCCGACGAGCCGACCGGCAATGTCGATCCGCCGCTGGCGCGGCGGCTGCTGCGGCTGTTCATCGAACTCAATCGCCTCGGCACCGCCGTGGTGATCGCGACCCACGATCTTGGCCTTATGGAACAGGTCGACGCGCGCCGCATGATCCTGGCCGGCGGAAGGCTTGATATCTATGACTGAGCTATCGGCTGACCATTTCGAGGAGCAGGATGCCGAGGCGGTCGAGGCAAGACCGCGCGCCCAGCGCAAGATGGCGCCGATCGTGCCCGCGCAGAACATTGCCGGCCGCGCCCTGGTGCTGGTCATCGCTATCATGACCTTCCTGTCCTGCCTGACCTTCGGCGCGGTGACGCTGGTGCGCGACACGGCCTCGGTTTGGGAAAACCAGATCTCGCGCGAGGCGACCATCCAGATCAAGCCGGCCGACGGCCTCGACATGGAGGCAGCGCTTAGCCAGGCCTCACAGATCGCCGGCGAATTCCCCGGCGTGAAATCGACCCGGATCATCGACCGCGAAGCGACCGCCAGGCTCTTGGAGCCCTGGCTGGGATCGGGCCTCAACATCGACGAACTGCCGGTGCCGCGGCTGATCATCGTCACCATCGACGAGAACAGTCCGCCGGACTTCGCCGCCATGCGCGCCGCGATCACGCCGAAGCTGCCGAGTGCATCGCTTGACGACCACCGCACCTGGGTCGACCGGCTGGTGGCCATGGCCCGCACCACGGTGACCATCGGCGTCGCTGTTCTGGCCCTGATGCTGTCGGCAACGGTGCTGACCGTGGTGTTCGCGACCCGTGGCGCCATGGACGGCAACGGCCACATCATCGAGGTGCTGCATTTCGTCGGCGCCGAAGCGCGCTTCATCGCGCGCGAATTCCGCCGGCATTTTCTGGTCACCGGCATGAAGGGCGCGGCCGCCGGCGGAGCCGCGGCGGTGCTCGTCTTCATCGCGTTTTCCTGGTGGTCGTCGCGCAATATGGCAACGCCGCAGGCCGATCAGGCGACCGCTTTGTTCGGCAACTTCGCCATCGGCTCCGCGGGTTACCTAGGTGTCGTCCTGATGGTGCTGGTGATTGGCGCGCTGACGGCGGCAACTTCGCACGCCACCGTCGTCGCCTATCTCAGCGACATCGACGTTCGCCAACCCGACGCATGAAAGGAATTCGTCTTGGCGTGGATGGAAAGACCGCGATCACGGATGGAGAATTCGCGTAACGCAAAGTGTGTCTTTTACCTATCAAAGGCCGCATTTCGGGATTAACCATATGGCTATGGACGTGCGGGACTCGACCGGGACGGCTGGACAGTTGCCAGTGGTGGTTGCCTGTTGGCACGGCCATCGCAGGATTAGCCATTTAAGGACCGCCCTGCGTCTTTCCGCTGTCTCCCTATTTGTGCTCGCAACAGTGTTCGCTGGCGGCTTCGGCTGGTTTGCCAGCAAGGTCAGCCATTTGACCACGCCCGCCAACCCGGCCAAAGCCGACGCCATCATTGTGCTGACCGGCGGCCAGTCGCGCCTCGACGCGGCGATGGAGTTGCTGGCTTCCGGCAAAGGGGAGCGGCTTTTGATCAGCGGCGTGCATCCCTCCGCCAGCCGTCGCCAACTCCAGGCGGCGACCGGCGGCGACAAGAAGCTGTTTTCCTGCTGCGTCGACATCGACCGCGCCGCGCTCGACACGATCGGCAATGCCGAGGAAAGCGCCAAATGGGTGGAAAACCACGCCTATGGCACGGTGATCCTGGTCACCAACAATTATCACATGCCGCGCAGCCTGCTGGAGATGGGCCGGCTGCTGCATGGCGCCAAGCTCGAACCCTACCCTGTGGTCAATTCCAACCTCGATAATGGCAATTGGCTGACCAAGCCGCGGGCGGTGCGCGTGCTGTTCACCGAATACACCAAATACCTACTGGCGCTGGCTCGCGGCATTATCCCGGTGAAGCCGACGCCCGACGGCATCGCGCTGGCCGAGACCGCCGCCGGCGGCTAAGCCCGTGTCATTGCTTGGCGGCAGCCCCTGAAACGCCCTTGAGGCGCGCGATCTCCTGCTCAAGGTCCTGGATGCGCCGGTCGCGCTCGCCAAGCGCCGCCGCCACATCAGCCGCCTCGAAGCGCTGCGGTATATGTTGCGGGCAATTGGCATCCCACGCCGAGACGGTGAACAGGATGACCTGGTCGGGACGCGCCTTGTAGTCCGGCGGCATCAGCCGCGCCGTCAACCCGGCGTCGTTTTCGACAACGCGTGCCGTGCCCCAGATCTTGATGCGCTGGCGCATCATGTAATCGATCAGGAACAGGAAGGCCCTCGGATTGTCGGCCAGATTGCCCTGCGTGATGAACTGCTTATTGCCGGAAAAATCCGCGAAGCCGATCGTCTTCTCGTCGAGCACCTTGAGAAATCCGGCAGGGCCGCCGCGGTGCTGGATGTAGGGCTGACCGTCGCCATTGGCCGTCGACAGGAAGACGCTGGTCTGCATTTCGATGAAGGCGGCGAGGTCCGGTGTGATCGCCGACTGCCAGCCGCCGCGCTCCTCGACGCGGGCGTAGGACTGACGCGAGCCCTTACGCGCCTGGATCGCCTTGACCGTCGGCGTGAAGGCGACATCGCTCGTAAAAGCGTGTGCGTTCATCGAAACCTCCTTGCATGAAACGTTTCTAAAGGCCGAGCTCCGACAACGTCGGATGGTCGTCCGGCCGCCGGCCGAGAGGCCAGCGATATTTGCGCTCGGCCTCGGCGATCGGCAGGTCGTTGATGCTGGCGATGCGCAGCCGCATCAGCCCGTGCTCGTCGAATTCCCAGTTCTCATTGCCGTAGCTGCGGAACCATGAGCCGCTGTCGTCGTGCCATTCATAGGCGAAGCGCACGGCGATGCGGTTGCTGTGGAAGGCCCAGACCTCCTTGATCAGCCGGTAGTCGAGTTCGCGTACCCATTTGCGCGTCAGGAACGCCTGGATCGCATCGCGGCCTTGTAGGAACTCGGCCCGGTTGCGCCAACGGCTGTCCGCCGTATAGGCGAGCGCCACCCGCGCAGGATCGCGCGAGTTCCAGGCATCCTCGGCCATGCGCGCTTTCTGTGCTGACGTCTCGGCGGTGAAGGGCGGAAGCGGCGGGCGGCTCTCAGACATAGGATTTCCTCTGCGGCATGACGGGTTGGGGCCGGCGGGCACCGTTCGCCCCTTTTCCGGATTCAGGCAGCATCGCGGGCGGAAACAACCGGAAAATCGATCTCCGTCTGGGCAACCTCGTTGATATAGTTGGTCCAGACGTTCAGGGCGACATGCTGGACGCTCTCGATGATCTCCCCGTCGTCATAGCCCGCGAGCCTGACAGCAGCGAGATCCTCCTGGCCGACATCCCCGCGGCTTTGCGCTACTCTGGCGGCAAAACGCACCGCCGCGGCTGCCTTGGGATCCGTGGAGCAGCCATGGCGGTTGGCGATCATCTCGGCGGCGTCGAGCCTTGCGAGTGTCTTGCCGAGATAGGTGTGGGCGGACAGACAGTAGTTGCAGCCATTGATCTCGGCGATCGCCAGTGCGATGCGCTCGCGCGTCTGCGCCGGCAGCCGGCCCTTGGCCAAGGCTCCCATCATGCCGAGATAGCTTTCCAGCGCGGCCGGACTGTTGGCGACCATCCGAAACAGGTTCGGGACGACACCAAGCTGTTTTTCCACAGCCTGCAGCATGGGCAGCGCGGCGGCGGGAGCGTTTGCGATGGACGAAGGCTTGGCAATGCGGGGCATGGAGATTGCCTTGTTGAGGTACCCCGCCTATATGCAGCCTTCCATCTTGCGGATGTAGATGCCATATTTGCAATCAACCCTTCCATTTTCTGGAAGAAATGATGGATCGTCTCGAAGCCATGTCCCTTTTTGTCGCGGCAGCGGAAGGCGGCAGCCTTTCCGCCGCCGCTCGCAGTTCGGACGTTCCGCTGGCAACGGTCAGCCGCAAGGTCTCCGATCTGGAGCGCCTCCTGAAGACACGCCTGTTGAACCGCTCGACGCGGCGGCTGACACTGACCGATGCGGGCCATGCCTATCTCGCTGCCTGCCGCCGCATTCTCGACGAGGTCGGAGACGCCGAACGCACCGCCGGCGGCGAATACAGCGCCCCGACAGGGGAACTGATCATCACCGCGCCGATCGTCTTCGGCCGCCTTCACGTGTTGCCGGTTGTCACCGAGTTCCTCGCCGCCTATCCGCTGGTGGATATCCGCCTCACGCTCGGCGACAGGATAAGCCAGTTGGCCGAAGACCATATCGACCTCGCCGTCCGCATCGGCAGGCTGCCGGATTCGCGGATGGTCGCCATCAGGGTCGGCTTGATCGGTCATGTTGTCTGCGCAAGCCCGGCCTATCTGGCCGGACACGGCATTCCTGGGACGCCGGGAGAGCTCGATACGCACAGCTGCATCACCTTCGAGGGCCTTGGCTCGCTTGCCACCTGGACCTTCACCGTGGACAAGGCTGATTTTGTCGTACCGGTCCGCTCAAGGCTTCGGGTCAACACCGCTGAGGCGGCGACCGATGCGGCGATCGCCGGGGTCGGGTTGACCCGGGTGCTTTCCTACCAGATCGTCGCCGCCGTACGATCAGGAACACTGCGCCCCGTGCTCAGGGATTTCGAACCCGAGCCTTGGCCGGTAAACCTGGTGCATGCGGGCCAGGGTCGGCTGCCGGTAAAATTGCGCGCCTTCCTCGACTTCGCCGCCCCACGCCTGAGGGAACGGCTGGCGCAGGCGACCTGGTAGCACGGGCAGTATCGCACCGTTTCCTTTTTCCCCGCGCTTGGTGTAACCAACGCACACTTCCTCACCGGACCTCCCCCATGCTTTATGTCAGATCGCTGGCGTTCAATTTCGTCTTCTACGTCAATCTGATCGTTCAGATGATCCTCTGGACCCCGTACTATTTCCTGTCGCCCCGCCACCGCGCCTGGTTCGTGCCGAAATTCTGGTCGCGCACCTCGATGTGGCTCTATGACAAGATCGCCGGAACGACAAACGACATCACCGGGCAGGAAAACCTGCCCGAGGGCTCCTTCATCCTGGCGCCCAAGCACCAATCGTTCTGGGACGCTATCGCCTTCTTTCCTTACCTCCAGGACCCGCTTTACATCCTGAAGCGCGAGCTGACCTGGATCCCGTTCTTCGGCTGGTATATCTTGAAGATGCGCATGATCCCGGTTGATCGCGGCAGCCGCTCCAAGGCGCTGAAGGCCGTGGTCGCAGCGACCAAGGAAGAGATGGCGCGCAACCCGCGCCAGTTGATCATCTATCCCGAGGGCACGCGCCGGGCGCCGGGCGACGAGCCGGCCTACAAATACGGCATCGTTGAAATCTACACCCAGCTGGGCGTTCCGGTGGTGCCGGTCGCCCATGTCGCCGGCCTCTATTGGCCGCGCCGCAAGTTCCTGCGCTATCCCGGGACCGTCAAGGCGCGCTTCCTGCCGCCCATACCGCCTGGTCTGGGCAAGGATGAGTTCATGGCGCGGCTGATCGGCGAGACCGAGGCTGCCTGTGACCAGCTTCTCGTCGAGGCATCGCGCGCCCCCAATCCGCCGGCCCTGCCGCCAACGGCGGTGAAGCGGCTTCGGGAGCTGGGCACGAAGGCCTGAAGGCTCTCCGGCCAGGCGTCAACCGTGCACCGCCAGCGCCGTGGTCAGCAGCAGCGTCGCGGCAAAAGCCAGATTGATGATCCGCGAGGCGACAGGCCGGCGCAGGAAGCGCGAGAACGCCGCACCGGCAAGAAGCCACACGGCGTGGATGACAACGATCATCACCGCGAGAACAGTCAGTTTCGTCCACAGCCGGAGCTCGGCATCGCCCGCGCTCGACGAAGCACCCGCGAACACGGCGGCGATCGCCACATACGCTTTCGGGTTGGCCACCGCGAGGAGAAAACCGGCCAGCCATGTCGGGCGCGACGCGTCGGCGGCGCGTACAGCCAATGGCGGGGCGGTGGCGATCTTGAAGGCGAGATAGAGGATGTAGGCCGCGGACGCGCCAACCAGCAACGGCGCGAGCTTCGGCATCGGCCCAAGCACTGCCATGACACTGGTCGCCACGACCAGCAGCACGGCGATCGTGCCCAGGACGATGCCGCCGGTGTAGCGCAGCGAATCGCGCAGGCCGAAGGCGGCGCCAACGGCGGTGACGCTTATCGTCGCCGGCCCCGGGCTACCCATGACCACGGTGGCGGCCAGCAACAGCGCAAGCAATTGGCGCCAAAGCTCCGGCTGCGAAACAAGCGATCCGGCCATCTGATCCTCCGCCCTGCACCCCGTGCGAAGGACGGTATGGCAAGGCATGAGGATCGTCTTGGACGTTTGTGCGCCCCGCGCTGCCGGCCGCCTCAGGCGCTGGCTTTGTCGAGTTCGGCCATGTCGTCCGCGCTCAATTTCAACGACACCGCCTTGATCAGGCTGTCCATCTGGCTCGGCTTGGTGGCGCTGGCGATCGGCGCGGTGACGCCTGGCCGCGCGATGGCCCAGGCAAGCGCCACTTCCGCCTGCTTGGCCGAATGCCTGGCGGATACGGCGTCGAGCGCCGCCAGAATGCGCATGCCGCGTGGATTCAGATAGCTGCCGACATCCTCCCCGCGCTCGCTCTGGCCGAGATCGGTTTCCGTGCGGTACTTGCCGCTGAGAAAACCCTTGGCCAGACTGAAATAGGTGATGACGCCGATATCCTCGGCCACGCAGAGGTCGCGTAGCGGGCCATCGAAGGAGGAGCGGTCGTAGAGATTGTATTCCGGCTGCAGCACCTCATAGCGTGGCAAGCCGCGCAGGCTTGCGACGTCAAGTGCCGCGCGCAACTGACCGGCATCGAGGTTAGAACAGCCGGCATAGCGGATCTTGCCCTTGGCGAGCAGTCTCTCATAGGCGCCGAGGGTTTCCTCATAGGGCGTGGTCGGATCCGGCCAGTGCGATAGATAAAGGTCGATGAATTCTGTCCGCAGCCGCTTCAGCGATGCGTCGACGGCCTTTTCGATATAGGCGGCCGACAGGTCCTTGTGGCCCTGCCCCATGTCCGAGCCGACCTTGGTGACCACCACGACCTTGTCGCGATTGCCACGATCCTTCATCCATTTGCCGATGATGGTTTCCGATTCGCCGCCCTTGTTGCCGGGAACCCAACGCGAATACGCGTCGGCCGTATCGATGGCATTGAGGCCCGCGCCGATGAAGCGGTCGAGCAGGTCGAAGGAGGTTTTCTCGTCAGCGGTCCAGCCGAAGACATTGCCGCCCAGAACCAGCGGCGCGATGGAAAGGTCGGTGCGACCGAGACGGCGTTTCTGCAAGACGGATCTCCGTGATGATTGGGACCGGGCGATGCCGCCCGCTGGCTGGGTTCGGAGCCTAACCTAGGTCCTGCCGCATCGAGGTCAAAGGCCTGGCCGCCTTTTTCCGCAGAGCCAGCGCTTCACGAAGTCGCTATCCGGCGCGCCACATCCTCCAGCCAGTGGTCGCGGATATCGAGCGCTTCTAGATGCTTCAGCGTGCTCAGCACATAATCCTCATTGTTGCCGGATCGGCCGACTGCGCCGCGCACCAGGGCCGCCGCATCCGCCGCATCCAGCGCCCCGGCATATTGCTCATGCCTGCGGTCGACGATGTAGGCCACGGCTTCAACCGCGGCGCCGCCGTCGAGGCGCACCTTGAGCGTGCGTTCGAGATAGACGCTTGTGACGAGCTCGCGCTCGCGTAGATACGCAATGACCTCGTCGCGCAATTCGCCAGGCACGCGGAAAGCACGGCCGACGCAGGAACCACCATGGTCGAGGCCAAGCACCAGTCCGGGCCGCTGACGCGTGCCGCGGTGCACGAAGGAATAGACGCAGAGCGAGCGGCGATAGCCATGCAGGTGGGCGCGTCGTGTCTCGACATGCGCGAAACCCGGCCGCCAGATCAGCGAACCGTAGCCGAACACCCAAAAATCGCCCATATCAACGCGCCTGATTGCAAAAAGAATGGCAACACCGCACCGGAAACCGGTGTTTTTTCCGCCCGTGTCCGTCTACCTATTCGTCTCTGTTCCCTGGTGTTGTCGGAATCGGGAATCCGTCCACACCATCCATGCGTTAACGAGAGCCAAAGCATGACGTCAAGTGACGAACGCCAACCGCGTAGCCGTCGCCGCCTGTGGTGGCTTGCCGCGTTCATCCTGGTGCTGTTCGCCATTTACAGCGCCGGCTGGTTCTATATGGCCGACAGGGTGAGGTCCGAGGCCGACAAGGCTGTTGCCACGCTCAACAAAAGCGGCATCCAGGCCGGCTGCGCCAATCTCCAGGTCGGTGGCTATCCCCTGAGCTTTGCCGTCTCTTGCGACAACCTCGCTTACGAGGACGATGCCAAGAACATCGCCGCCTCGGCCGGTAGTTTCAATGCCACCGCCCAGATCGTCCAACCCTTGTCGCCGGTTGCCAGTCTGCGCGGTCCGCTCCGGACCTCCGTCCCGGGCATGATGCCGCTCTGGATCGACTGGGACAATCTGCAGGCCAAAGTCAAACTGTGGTACCCGCTGCCGCGGCGTATATCGCTGCAGGCCGAGGGCCTGTCGGGCCAAACCGACCCGGCGGACGACACAGATCCGGTCGAACTATTCAGTGCCGGCAAGGCATCAGGCCAGTTGCAGCCGAATGGCGGGAATCTCGACTATGTCGGCAGCTTTGGCGATCTTGAGATCGATCCCGACGCGATCGGCGGGCGCGTGCTGCCGGCGCTCGATGCCAGCGGCGACGTGACACTGAAGAACGGCGTCGCGGTGATCGGCACGCAGGTGAAAAGCCTGCGCGGCCAGAGCATCGAAATCCGCACCCTCGATCTGTCGTCGGGAACGGCGCGTGTCACCGTTTCCGGGCCGCTTTCGGTCGATGCCGAGGGCCTGGTCGACGCCGATCTGATGATCAGGATCAAGGATCCCAAGGCCGTGGCATCCATTCTTGCCGGGGCTATACCCGAGCAGAAGAATGCGATCGAGCAGGGTTTTGGCGCCCTGGCGCTGCTTGGTAGCGAACCGTCGATGCCGCTGAAAGTGGTCAAGGGCAAGGCGTCGCTCGGCTTCATCCCGCTGGGCAAGATCAAGCCGGTGCAATAGTCCCGCCATGGCAAGACCCGTGAAGCTCCTGAGTGTCGGGGCGCTGACGCTGGATACGATCCTGCGTGTCGATGCATTGCCCCATCATCAGGGAAAGTTCATCGCCTCCGACGGCATCCAGATCGCCTCGGGCATGGCCACGAGCGCGGCCTGCGCCGCGCATCGTCTCGGCGCTGAGGTATCGCTATGGGCGAGCGCCGGCGACGATCCGGTCGGCGATCAGCTGATTGCGGGAATAGAGGCCGAGGGCGTTGATTGCAGCCATGTGCGCCGCGTCAGTGGTGCGCGCTCGGCGCTGGCCTCGATCCTGGTCGATGCGCATGGCGAGCGGATCATCGTGCCTTTCTACGACATACGCGCTCAGGCTGATCCCGACGCCTTGCCGTTCACCGACGTCACGGCATTCGATGCCGTTCTGGCCGACGTGCGCTGGCCGGGTGCCGCTGCCCTGGCCCTGAAGGCGGCGCGCGCCGCTGGCCGGCCGGCAATCCTCGATGCCGATACCGCGCCGCTTGCGGTGCTGGAACAATTATTGCCGCTGGCCTCGCACATCGTCGCCTCCGAACCGGCAGTCCGCATCATATGTGGCCACGCGCTGGATCTGGAGACCGCCTGCACCGACCTTGCCTCCCGCACCGATGCCTTCGTCGCGGTCACCGGCGGTGCGGCGGGAACCTGGTGGCTTGATCGAAGCGCTGGATCAGCCCGCCATGTCGAGGCACCGAGGATCCAGGCGGTCGACACGCTGGCCGCCGGCGATGTCTTTCATGGCGCCTTTGCCGTCGGACTGGCGGAAGCCATGCCGGTCGAACAGGCCTTGCGTCTCGCAAGCGCGGCCGCCGCGCTCAAATGTCTGCGCTTCGGCGGCAGGCTGGGCGCGCCGGATCGGGCGGAGACGCTCGCCATGATGGAAGCGACCTGGCCTGAAACAGCTTAGCTCTTTGCCGGGTGCTCGACCGCCTGGCGGCCGAAATCGGGCGCGTCGATATCCTGGCCGGCTTCGATGATCGAGCGGCGCACGGCGCGGGTACGGGTGAACAAGTCGAACAGCTTGTCGCCGTCCCCCCAGCGGATCGCGCGCTGCAGGAAGGCCAAATCCTCAGAGAACCGCGCCAGCATTTCCAGGATGGCATCCTTGTTGTGCAGGCACACGTCCCGCCACATGGTCGGATCGGAGGCGGCCAGACGCGTGAAATCGCGAAAACCGGAGGCGGAATATTTGATCACTTCCGTCTTGGTCACCGATTCCAGATCGTCGGCGGTGCCGACGATGTTGTAGGCGATGATGTGCGGCAGATGCGAGACGATGGCCAGCGTCATGTCGTGATGCTGCGGGTCCATCGTGTCGATGTTGGCGCCGCAGCGGCGCCAGAATTCCGAGAGCCTTTCCAACGCTTCCGGATCGGTGCCCGGTACCGGCGTGAAGATGCACCAGCGATTGTCGAACAGGTCGGCGAACCCGGCATCCGGGCCGGATTTTTCGGTGCCCGCTAGCGGGTGGCCGGGAATGAAATGGACGCCATCAGGCACATGCGGTTGCATCTGCGCGATGACCGACGCCTTGGTCGAGCCGACATCGGTGAGGACCGCCCCCTTTTTCAGCGCCGGCGCGATTTCCTGCGCCACCGCGCCGGACGAACCGACCGGCACCGAGACGATGATCAGATCGGCATCGTGGACCGCTTCCCTGGCAGCCGTGGTGTAGGAATCGCCGAGGCCCAGTTCTTCGGCTCGCTTGAGCGTTGCCGCGCTGCGGGTCGAGATGGCGACTTGGCGAGCCAAACCCTCGCGGCGAATGACGCGGGCGAGCGACGAACCGATCAGGCCAATGCCGACCAGTGCGATTTTTTCAAACATCGGAGATGCCATGGTTTCTAGCTTTTCAGGAATGTCGTGAGCGCGGCGACAACGCCGCGATTGGCCTCTTCAGTGCCGACCGTCATGCGCAGTGCGTTGGGAAAGCCGTAGCCTGAAACGCGCCGCAATATATAGCCGCGCGCGCTCAGATACTCATCAGCAGCCGCCGCCGAATGCTTCTGGTCGTCGGGAAAATGAATGAGCAGGAAATTGCCGACGCTCGGCGTCACCCGCAGTCCGAGCCCGGTCATCTCTTCGCTCAGCCAGGCGAGCCAGGTCTCGTTATGCGCCACGCTGCGCTCGACATGGGCGCGGTCGCGGATCGCGGCGATGCCGGCTTCGATCGCCGTCGCATTGACGTTGAAGGGCCCGCGCACGCGGTTGATGGCGTCGACAATGTGCATTGGACCATACATCCAGCCGATGCGCGCGCCGCCGAGGCCGATCTTGGAGAAGGTGCGCGTCATCACCACGTTCTCAGCGCTGCCGACAAGTTCTATGCCGGCTTCATAGTCGTTGCGGCGGACATATTCGGCATAGGCCGCGTCGAGCACCAGAAGCACGTTTTTCGGCAGTCCGGCATGCAGCCGGCGCACCTCCTGGAACGGCACGTAGGTGCCGGTCGGGTTGTTGGGATTGGCGAGAAACACGATTTTCGTGCGCGGTGTGACAGCCGCCAGCATCCCATCGATGTCGGCGCGCTCGTCGGTCTCCTTGACCACCACCGGGGTGGCGCCCGCCGACTGGATATAGATCTTGTAGACCATGAAGGCGTGTTCGGTGAACATGGCTTCGTCGCCGGGCGCGAGATAGGTCTGCGCCAGCAGGCCGAGGATCTCGTCGGAACCATTCGAGCAGATGATGTTCTGCGCGTTGAGGCCATGCACCTCGGCGATCGCCTCGCGCAACCGCCTGGCGGTGCCATCGGGATAGATGTCGAGTTTGCCGGCGACCTCACGCGCGGCCTCGATCGCCTTCGGCGAGGGCCCAAGCGGATTCTCGTTCGACGACAGCTTGTAGACCTTGGCGACACCGGCCGGCGCCGTGCTCTTGCCGGGCACGTAGGCGTCTATGTCCATGATGCCCGCGCGCGGGGTCGGACGTGCCTGATCAGATGTCTGGTTCATTTTTGCAAAATCCGTCGAAAACGCCTCCATCCGGAAGCCGCTGCGGAAATACAAGCCATGGCAGGCAATGTCGAGGGGCGGCAGTGGTGCCGGCCGCCGGCATTGACGGCGAGGCGGGCGGGTTCTAGAAGGACAGGGACAGTTCCGTGGTGATTTGGCCGGTCGGCTTGCAGCCACGTTAAACAATTCGCTAAAGGGCCGTTTGCGTGACGTAACCGGCTTTGCGAAGGCAATGCCGGTTTTTTATTGTCCGCGACCGGCCGGACGAACGCATCCGCGGCGCGGAGATCGGCAGCGATTTCCGCAAAAGCACGGTGCAGCAAGAGAGACGTGATGGCTGTTCTGCGTGCAGGAAAGACCAACAACGAGGCCGACCAACCGTCGAGCCCGGTGTTGCGTTTCGGGCCCGACAAGCCGCTCAAGCTCGACGCCGGCACGCTGCTGTCGCCATTCCAGATCGCCTACCAGACCTATGGCACGCTGAACGACGCCCGTTCCAATGCCATCCTCGTCTGCCATGCGCTGACCGGCGACCAGCATGTCGCCAGCACCAATCCGGTGACCGGCAAGCCAGGCTGGTGGGAAGTGCTGATAGGCCCCGGCAAGATCATCGACACCAGCCGCTTCTTCGTCATCTGCTCCAACGTCATCGGCGGCTGTCTTGGTTCCACCGGGCCGGCCTCGACCAACCCCGCCACGGGAAAGCCATATGGGCTCGACCTTCCGGTCATCACCATCCGTGACATGGTGCGTGCGCAGCAGATGCTGGTCGACCATTTCGGCATCGAGAAGCTGTTCTGCGTGCTGGGCGGTTCGATGGGCGGCATGCAGGTGCTGCAATGGGCGTCGAGCTATCCCGAACGGGTTTTTTCGGCACTGCCGATCGCCACCGGCGCGCGCCATTCGTCACAGAACATCGCTTTCCACGAGGTCGGGCGGCAGGCCGTGATGGCCGATCCGGACTGGCATGGAGGCAAATATTTCGAGCACGGCAAGCGCCCGGAAAAGGGGCTGGCGGTGGCGCGCATGGCCGCCCACATAACCTATCTGTCGGAAGCCGCCCTGCACCGCAAATTCGGCCGTAACCTGCAGGACCGCGAAGCGCTGACCTTCGGCTTCGATGCCGATTTCCAGATCGAGAGCTACCTGCGCCACCAGGGCATGACCTTCGTCGACCGTTTCGACGCCAACTCCTACCTCTACATGACACGGTCGATGGATTATTTCGACCTCGCCGCCGACCATGGCGGCCGGCTGGCGGACGCCTTTGCCGGCACCAAAACCCGCTTCTGCCTGGTGTCCTTCACGTCGGATTGGCTGTTTCCGACCGAAGAGAGCCGCTCCATCGTTCATGCACTCAACGCCGCCGGCGCCTCGGTATCCTTCGTCGAGATCGAGACCGATCGCGGCCACGACGCCTTCCTGCTCGACGAACCGGAACTGTTTGCCGCCATCAACGGCTTCATCGGCTCGGCCGCGCGCGCCAGGGGGCTCGGCGCATGACCCCGAAGAGTTGCAGACTTTTCGGATCAAGGTCATGCGCCAAACAGAAAGGTGAAGCCATGACCCCGAAGAGTTGCGGACTTTCCGGACCATGGTCGCGCGCCGCTCAGGAGGCGAAACCATGAGCGTCAACGGCAGCCAGCGTGTCGACCTCGAGGTCGTCGCCAACCTCATCCCGCCGCAATCGCGCGTGCTCGACGTCGGCTCCGGCGATGGCTCGCTGCTCGAATTGCTGCAGGAAAGCAAGCAGGTCGACGGCCGCGGGCTCGAGTTGTCGCAGCGCGGCGTCAACGAATGCGTGGCGCGCGGCCTCTCGGTCATCCAGGGCGATGCTGACAAGGATCTCGAATTCTATCCCGACAAGGGTTTTGACTTCGTCGTCCTGTCGCAGACCCTGCAGGCCACCCGCAATCCAAAACTGGTGCTCGACGAACTGCTCAGGATCGGCAATCGAGCGATCGTCTCCTTCCCCAATTTCGGCCATTGGCGGGTGCGCCTGTCGCTGTTCGTCAAGGGCCGAATGCCGGTGACCAAGGATCTGCCCTATTCCTGGTACGACACGCCCAACATCCACTTCTGCACCATCCGCGACTTCGTCAATCTGTGCGAAGAGCTTGGTGCGACGGTGGAAAAGGCGACCGCGCTCGACGCAAACGGCCAGAAGATCGGCCTGTCGATGCCATGGTGGTTCTGGAATTTCTTTGGCCAACAGGCTGTGTTCCTGCTGAAGCGGTAGTGGTTGCCATGCATCTCTTTCGCAGACGGCCTCTTCCGGTTGAAATACCACCTGACATCCTGTCTGGCATAAAAGCTGGAATTCTGGTCTGCACGTCACCGCGCAGCGGCAGCAACCATCTCGCTGGATTGATGGCAGCCGCCGGGCTTGGCAACCCTTTGGAGTGGTTCGGCGGCCGCCGTCTTCTTGAATTGCCGAACTATCCTCGCGATCCCCGCGCTCAAGTCTTGCGGGCATTGAGGGATGGGCGATCCTCTTCCGGAATTTACGCAGTCAAACTGTTTGCCAGCCAATTTTCCCAAGTGGCTAGAACCATCGACCTGCCAGCCACCCTCCCAGAATTGCGCTATGTCCGTTTGACGCGCCGCGATCTCCTTGGCCAGGCAATCTCCTGGGCGCGCGCCCGTCAGACCGGCCGATTCCGTTCTACCGAGACCGCCAACAATGCGCCACGTTACGACGGCGCGGCGATAGCACAGTCGCTTGATAAACTTGTGCTGGAAAATCTGGTTTGGGACCTCTGGTTTGCAAAAAACGGGGTGCCTTTCCTGTCGTTGACATATGAGGATCTTTTGCAGGACCCGCAGACCAGTCTTAAGAAAATCGCTGGTCTCGTTGACGCCAAGCTTGCCCGTGACGTCGGATTTGGCTTTGCGTCCGGCCTCGCAATTCAACGAGACACCGTCAATGTAGAATGGCGGCAGCGTTTCTTGGCGCAATATTCAGACACTTCAAGATTCCCGGTTGACCGCACTCGCGGTTCCCTTTGGTCCCGATTTGGTGGCGGTGGCTGATCGTCAGTATTGTTGGGAAACACCCCCGCGTGATCTTGAAAGGGTTGCCTTTAGGCCGACTTGCAGGGACTATCGCCAGTGCGACGCAGCGATATGGTCCATGCGGAAATGGTTGAACCACACCCAACATATTCCCTCGTGGTGGAGATGGAGAACGCCAAGTCCATCGATTGGGACGAAGTCGGCATTGGCCTGAAGGCCTTGGCACGTGAAATCACCACGGTTCCTTCAGCCGACTTGCACAGACCTAAGGTTGTTATCTCTCACGGCGGCACGGACGCCGACGCTGGATCGCTTCGTATCGACGTCAGGGCGGTAGCGCCACAGCTGGAACAAGTTGCCGATCTGATCTTTACCGCTTTTCCCGGGGGCCGATACTACGATCTAAAAAACAACGGCATATTGGCAACGGACGGGGATATCATCATTTTCACCGATTCCGATGTAGTGGCCGAACCAGGCTGGCTATCAGGTTTGCTTGAGCCCTTTAACGATCCAGAAGTCATGTGTGTGAATGGATATACTTATCTTTCATACGATGATTTCTTTTCGAGGACGTTTGCACTGATCTGGTTTTTCCCAATGGCTCACGGGGACAAGCGGTTTGCCTCGAAACGAGCGATGAACGCCAACAATGTAGGGTTTCGGCGCGACTGGATCGTCGATCATCCTTTTCCAAGACACAATGGCTTCAAGGTCTCGTGCACATTGCTGATGCGCGAACTGCAACGCGAAGGCCGCACAATTCGTAATGTCAACGCACGCGTCTACCATTACTCACCGCGGGGCTGGCGATTTTTTTTCTGGCGCGCCCTGGTCACGGGCAGAGACGCCGACCGAAAGTTCGTGGAGCTCAAATCGCCTGGCCGCACGCAACGGGTCGTCAAGTCCTTCAGCCGTTGGTTCACCATGTCATGGCGCACCACAAGACGGATTATCGGCCATGCAGGGGGCACCGGGATGCCGCTTTGGCAGATTCCGTTTTCCCTTCTTGTCGGCCTTGCATTCTACAGTTTGGCGTTTTGGGGCCAGTTCAGTCTCGCTACAGGCCTGGTCAGCGACGACATCGAGATCGTGCCCGACTATGTCGGGCACAGCTAGAAGATTTTAGCGGTGGATTCGATCGCCCTTGCGAAAGTTGATCGTCAACGCCACTTCGCAAGCCTCGAAGGCAGAGATGGTGTTGCAGTTAAAGCTTCAGGAGCCGGAATTCATCACGCCTTGTCGGTCGAACGACAGCAGAATAGGATGACATAACAGGTTGTTCTTTGTAGCGTCGCGCCGAATCCGATGAGGGCCATCCAGGGGAAGTCCGATCCGTTCAACCATCCTGAAGATCAAAGGACCTGGCGCGAAGTGTGTTTTTGCGCTCAAGACGGCTGACGCGATATGACCGGGAAGACGGAGCAGGCGCCCCTCATCACGGTCATCACACCGACCCACAACCGGCGCGAAACGGTGCTCCGCGCCGTCGAAAGCGTGCTTTCCCAGAGCATGCCGCGGTTCGAGCATATCGTCGTCGACGATGGCTCGACCGACGGAACCGAGGCGGCGCTCGCCCGCGTCAGCGATCCGCGGCTGATCTATGTCGGCGCGAAATGGCGCGGCGCCAACGCCGCCAGGAACGCCGGCATCGAACGTGCGCGGACCCCCGTGGTGACATTTCTCGATTCCGACGACGTCTACCTGCCGCACCGGCTTGAGCGCACGCTGGCCCGGTTCGATGACGATCCGTCGCTCGAAGTATTGCTGAGCTCATACGTCTCGCTGAAGAGCGGCCGCGCCACCAACTGCATCAATCCCGAGGCATTCGTGAGTTCCATGGTACTGGAGCGCACGCTTGTGGCGCAGACGATCTTCATCGCCGGCTCAGCGATATCGGCCCGCCGCGAGGCCCTGCTGGCGGTTGGCGGCTATGACAGCGACATCACCCGGATGCAGGACCGGGAGTTGCTGCTGCGCCTCGCGCAGCGGTTCGGCGCGCAATTGTCGGGAGATATCGACTGGACGAAATACAATTCGGAGAATTCGATTTCGGGCCGCAGGACGGGCTATGTCGAAGCCTATGCCAATCTGATGGGCAAGCACCCGCATATCGCCCGCTCCTACCCGCACATTCCGCCCTACATGATCTCACGGCAGATCATCGCCGATATTCTCAGGGGCCGGATACCGGAAGCGTTCGAGGGCTATATGGCCAATCGGTCGTCGAAGGCGCTTGGCTACTCCTTGCCGGAACTGGTCAACGGTTATGTCCAGGGCCGGCGCTGGCGCCGCGATCTCTTCAACACGTTCCGCAACGAGTTTGGCGCCCGGCCTGCCTGACCCACGGCCAGGCCTATCGGTCCAGTTCCGGGAAATAGGGATCCGACAGGAACCGCCTGTCCCGTTCCCCCAGAAGGCAGTCGATCGGGGCGTCCATCTCGACAGGCGTGATTTTGGGCTTGTCCTGAATGCCGCTGACTTCCAGAATCAGCTTGCGCCGGATCGCCGTCGAGAATTCGGCGGCCGCATAGATCGGCAGCACGAAGGAACCAGGTCCGCCGGTCACGCACTGCGCATAATACTGATCGAGATGGCTGAAGGTCGGCGATGGCTTGATCAGGATCGGTAGGCCGTTGACGACTATGCCCTTGGCAATGGCCGCATCACGCGTCACGGTGACCGGCGGCCCGATATTGTTGGGGCCGTCGCCAGATATGTCGATGACGCTGCGTTCGCCCGCGAAATTGGTGCCGTCGAAAAGCTCGGTGCCGAAAGCAAGCGCGCTTGAAATCGAGGTGCCGCGGAAACTCCGGAAGGGGCGGGCCGCAAGCTTGTCGGCAAAGCTGTTGGCGCTCTCGGCGCCGTCGATGATCTGCCAGCCGATGACCGCGTCGTCGCGTACCGTGCCGGCCCACTCGAAATAGGCGAGCGCAATGCGGCCCGTATGGCCGGAACGGACCGCCTCGATGAAATCGGCATGCCGCAGCGCCTCGACGTAGCCGGCGCGTTGAAGGGCGAACTCGGTCTCGTCCATCGACAGGGAGATATCGACCGCCAGCACCAGTTCGACGTCGACGGTCAGCGTATCCGGCGCCGAAGGAACCGGAGCGGCCTCGGCGCAAGCCAGGCAGGCAAGCAGGCTCATCGTATCAAGCATGGCCAGCACAAGCGATGTTTCGATCGCAACATCGCTCGCGATCACGGCGAAATAAAGCTTGTGGCAGGCGCGCGCCCGGCCGGTCCGAATGCCGGCTGTTCTATGCCTTGCGCCGTACGGCGACTGGCGGCGGTTCCATCGCACCTGCCCGGACGGGGGCGGGTTTCAGGGCGGGCGCGCCGGTATCCTTCACGATCGTCAGGGACCGCGGGAAGAACTGATTGTTGTGCAGGCCGCGTCCGATATTGATGATCGCGGCGTCCTTCAGATGCTTATCCAGCAGCGACAGCACGCGCCTTAGCGACGGGCCGTCGAATGCATCCATCGCTTCATCGATAACCACCCATTTCGGCTTCCGCAAGGCGAGCCTGGCGAAGGCGAGCGATCGCTGTTCGTCATCGCCCAACTCCCGCTCCCAGCGGGCCGACCGGTCGAGCGAGGATGACAGCCGCCCGAGGCCGACTTCGCCAAGCACCGCCGAGATCTCTGCATCGCTTGCAGGAGCAACACCATAGGGATGGTCAAGAACCTCGCGCAGCGTGCCAGCCGGGAAATACGGGACACGAGGCACGAAGATGGGGGCTTCTCCCGCCGGCATGCCGATCTTTCCGCTCCCCCACGGCCACAGGCCGGCAATGGCGCGGAAGAACAGCGTCTTGCCGGCGCCGGGCTCGCCGGTGATCATCACACGCTCGCCGGCATGGATTTCGACATGCTGGTCGGAGAGCTTCGTACAGCCCTCCGGCGAGGCCACCTGGAGTTTCTCCAACGTCAGGCTGCCATTGGCGTTCTGATCGAAGGAGATACGCTTCTCCTTGTCGTGCAGCACATCGGTTTCATCGAGCGCGATGCGGAAGTCGGCGACACGCATCAGCGTGGCACGCCAGTCGGCGATACTGCCGATGTTGTTGATGAACCAGCGCAACGACGAATGCACCTGGTTGAAGGCGCCGACCGCCATCATCAGGCCGCCAAAGCTGATATCGCCCGAGAAATAGACCGGCGAGGCGACCAGGATCGGCGCCACGACGGTGATCCAGCCATAGGTGTCGGTTACCCAGGACAGGTTGATCTGGGCGGTGTAGATGCGGCGCATGGCACCCAGCACCGTGCCGAGGTCGAGTTCGAGCCGTCTCTTGGCATCATTCTCGCCACGGTACAGCGCGATGGCATCGACATTCTCGTTGACGCGCACCATCGAGGAGCGCAGCTCCGCTTCGCGCGTGTAGCGGTCGCTGTTGAGGCGGATGAGCGGCCGCCCGACCAGCCAACTCAGCCAGGAGGCGGTGCCGGCATAGAGGAACGCCGCCCAGACCATGTAGCCCGGTATCGCCAGCGACCAGCCGCCAATGTGGAACACGAAACCCGAAGACAGCTCCCACAACACGCCGACGAAAGACACCAGCAGGATGAAGGACTGCAGCAGGCCGACACCAAGATCGGTCGACAGGTCCGACAGATGCGCGGCATCCTGCTGCATGCGCTGATCGGGATTGACGCCGATGGCGCCGGCATTGGCCAGCCGGAAAGCACGCGCCGGCCGCATCCACTGGTCGATCAAATCCAGCGTCAGCGCCTCGCGCAACTTCAGCCGGATCATCTGGTTGAGCCAGGTCTGGCCGATGTTGAGCACCAGCAGCCCACTAGCGATCATGGCAAAGACGAGAAGCTGATGCAGGAAGGCGGCCATGTCGCGGCGCGCGAGCGCGTCGTAAAAGGGTTGGTTCCAGCGATTGAGCAGAACCTGGCCAATCGACGTCGCGACGATGACGGCCATGATGCCGGCCGACGTCCACAGCAACCATTTGCGAACCGGCGATTCTATCAGCGCCCGCTTGATCGCCGCCACCTGATCGCGCAGGCTGCTGACCACGGCGACCGGCTGAATGGTGGCCTGATTGTCCAGTTGATCAGCCATAGCCAAAGTCCTTGCGTTAAGTAGCGAAGCTGAAACCGGATGAGATGAAGAGCGCCGACGGCGGCAGCCCCTCAACCACTTTGCGAGCCCAGCACGACAGATAGGTCGGAAAGATGCCGCGCGATGCAAGTTTCCATCGCGATCACGACGGTGTCGCTTGCCGAGCCGACGATGCCGTACCGCTACCCTCGGCCCTCCGGCCGAGCCGTGTCGCGCCATGTGGCGACAGCACCGGCACGAAGACGCGACGAGACGCGCGCTGGGCCACCGGCACGCCTTGATAAAGTCGCTTCTGCGCTTCCACGACAATGACGCCGGAGAAGATCGGCCACAGCCGCCGGCCGGCGCGCTCCAGCACATTGTGGAAGCGCATCATGAAGCGCCGTCGCGATGGCGGGAAAAACAGCGCATCGGACCAGGCGGCGGGCGTGAAATTCGCCTCGCGCAGCAGCTCGGTGAGCTGCCCGCGTGAGAAAGGCCGCCCGTTGCCGAACGGCGTATGTTCGAAGCGTGCCCAAACGCCGCGCCGGTTGGGCACGACGATGACGACGCGCCCCGCCGGCGACAGCACCCGCCAGATCTCGTTCAGCGTCTCGCGCGGGTTCTCGACATGTTCGAGCGAATGGACGAGCAGCATGCGGTCGATGCAGGAATCGACCAGCGGCAGCTCCTCGTCGAAGACCAGTGCCGTTGCCGTCGGCCCCGTCGCCGGCCAAACCACGGCGCCCTGGGTCGCCGGCATGAAGGCGAAGACCCGCTCGGCGTCGGAGCCGAAGCGCTCCAGCCAGGGCAAGGTATAGCCGAGACCGACCAGCCGCTCATTGGGCACCGCGGCCCATATCGACGATAGCGCCATGGTGATCGAACGCTCGGCGAACCGGCCGAGCGTTGTCGAATAGAAGGAGCGAAGGTCGACGATGTCGGAATGCATGTCAGGGATGTAGCCGTGATGTCGGGCGGATTCAACAAAAGGTCCACAGCGGGCGGCACGGCGGATGTCAATTTGACATTCCAGGATGTCATCCCGGACGTCATTCGCTTTGACATCCCGGATGTCATTCGCTTTGACATCCGGGATGACATTCACGCGGCGGCACCCTATGTCTGCAGCGGTAAATGGAGAGATGCGATGCCGGTCGAAATCGAACAGTTCATGTGCCGCACCGACAATTTCGGTGTGCTGGTGCATGATCCCGAAAGCGGACAGACCGCAATCGTCGACGCGCCCGAGGAGGCGCCGATCCTCGCCGCGATCAAGCGCACCGGCTGGACGCCGACGATGATCCTGACCACGCATCACCATGTCGACCATGTCGAGGCCAATCTGGCGCTCAAGGAGCGCTTCAAGCTGCGCATTGTCGGCCCGGAGGCGGAAAAGGCCAAGATTCCCGGCATCGACGAAACCGTCGAAGAAGGCTCCATCCTTCATCTCGGCGATGAGCGCATCGAGGTGATCGCCACGCCCGGACATACCGCCGGCCATGTCTCCTACCATCTGCCGGCATCGAAAGTGGCGTTCACCGCAGATACGCTGTTCGCGCTGGGTTGCGGCCGGCTGTTCGAATGCAAGCCGCCGGTGATGTACGAATCGCTGAAGAAGCTCGCGGCCCTTCCGGCCGAGACGACAGTCTATTGCGGCCACGAATATACGCTCGCCAATGCCCGTTTCGCGCTGAGCGTCGACCCCACCAATTCGGCATTGAAGGAGCGTGCCGCGCGGATCGAGGCGCTGCGGGTCGACAACAAGCCGACGCTGCCGACGACGATCGGCGAGGAACTGTCGACCAACCCCTTCCTGCGCTGGCACGATCCGGCAATCCGCAAGCATCTGGGCATGGAGAAGGCTGGAGATGCCGAGGTCTTCGCCGAGATCCGCAAGCGCAAGGACAATTTCTGAGCGCCGTGTTGGCTTTCTGCCGATGACCAGTTCCGCGGAAATCATAGCAACGCTCGCACTGAAGCCGCATCCGGAAGGAGGCTGGTACGCGGAAACTTTTCGTGACGAAGCCGGCGGCGTGCGGGGTCATTCGACCGCCATCTATTTCCTGCTGGAACGGCACCAGCTTTCGGCCTGGCATCGGGTCAGGGACGCCGCCGAGGTCTGGCATTTTTATGCCGGTGCCCCGCTGGCGCTGTCGATGTGGGAAGAAGGCGGCGCCATTATCGAGCAGGTTCTCGGCATCGACCTCGCGGCGGGCGAACGGCCGCAAATCGTCGTGCCGGCAGGCTGGTGGCAATCCGCGCGCAGCCTGGGCGAGTGGACGCTGGTCGGCTGCACCGTCGCGCCGGGTTTCGATTTCGCCGCCTTCGAACTCGCCGAGCCGGGCTGGCAGCCCTAACCCAGCAGGAAACCCAGGGTAATCGCGAACTGGGCGGCGTAGTACAGCACCCAGACGGCGAGGCGCATCAAGGCACGCTGCGGTGATATGGCGGCGACCAGGAATTTCTCCGTGGCGAGCAGCCCGTCCGATGCCATGAACAGCACCGCGCCGCCGATCACCCAGCTACTGTTTGTCGTCAGCGCCGACATGCCCATGGCCAGGATCGCAAGGATATAGGCCGCGATCGGACTACGCAGGCCGGGACCGACACGGCGCCAGAGCGCCGCCAGCATGACAATCGCGAACATCGCCATGGCCAGTGCAATCGCGCCCAGCCAGGATTCGGCGGCAAGCAACTCCAATCCGCCACCGCTACGCAGGAACAGCGCGGCATAGATGATATCGGCGACGAGAAAGCTCGCCAGCCCGCCGAGAAATGCCTTTTCCCCGTCGCGCGACAGGAAGGCGTCACCAACCGCGCTCAGCGCAAGGGCGGCGACCAGCAGCAGCGGGCCGCCCTGGATTGCGGCGAGTACGGCGAGCATGGCCACGGCGAGCGTCTTTGCCGCCGAGCGGGCCAGCGTCGGCCGCATGCCAAGCGTGAAGGCATAGATCACCGCCGCCACCAGCGAAAAGATCAGCGTTGCATTGGCATTGGCGTCAATGCCGCCGGCAAACGGCATCGTCATGCCCTGGCTCCGCCTTCGGATGCCCTGGCTCCGCCTTCGGATGCCCTGGCTCCGCCTTCGGATGCCCTGGCTCCGCCTTCGGATGCCCCGGCTTCGCTTTCGGATGCCTTGGCTCCGCCTTCGGATGCCCCGGCTTCGCTTTCGGATGCCCTGGCTCCGCTTTCGGATGCCTTGGCTCCGCTCCCGGTCGCCGCTGGCTTGCGCAAGAAGAGCGACTTTGCCGCCAGCGCCGCGCCGCCCGTGATGAGCACGCAGGCGGCCAGAATGCGCAACGAAGGCTCGGCGGCACCGGCCGCGATCAGCACCAGCGTCGACAAAAGCGGTGCCGCGTAGCTTGCGGCACCCAGCACCTGGATGTTGCCGCGCTTGACGCCGATGTCCCAGGCATAGAAGGCAGCGCCCACCGGCATCAGGCCGAGCCCGAGCACGGCCAACCACTGGCCGGCGCCGTCAGGCAGCACTGTTTCCTCGAGCGCCAGGTGGCAGGCGAGCGACAGCACGGCGGTTGCCGCGCAGAACCAGGTGACGATGCTGGTCGGCACCGACGGGAAACGTCGCGACAGCAGTGAATAGGACGACCATAGCAGGGCGCAGACGGCGGCCATGGTATAGCCGAAGGCATAGCGCGCGTCGAAGGCCAAGCTGCCGCCCTTGGTGACGATCAGCACCGTGCCGGCAAGGCCGAGCAGCGCGCCGACGACATGATTCCAAGCCAGTTTTTCGTCCGGCATCAGCGCCGAGCCCAGCACGATCAGCAGTGGCCAGAGATAAGCAATCAGGCTCGCCTCCACCGCCGGCGCGTTGCGCAGTGCGGTAAAATAGAAGAAGTGGTAACCGAACAGGCCAGCAATACCGACCACCCAAACCTGGGGAGGGATTTTCTGGCTCCTATCTGTGGCCGGCATGAACAGTCGCGCGACAAACCCTACGCCTGTGCCGATCGAGAAAGTGATGGCCGACAACAGGAATGGCGGCACCTTGCCGGACGCATCCGTCAGCAACGCCAGCAATGCCCACATGGCGACCGCCGAAAAGCCGATCAGTGTTGCGCGCGCCATTTTGTCTCCAGCGGCGCGCCCCATCCTGTCCCCGGTGGCGTGCCTTATTGTACTGCTTCGAACCGCCTGGCGCTGATGGTCAAGGTACCGATCTGCGTTCCGACCGTGGCGTGGATCGGCGCATATACGCCGGTTTGGCCAAGCGGTGCAAACGTCACCATCATGCGACTTTTGTTCTTGAGGTAGTTGAGCGCCTTGCGGCCCTTGCGATAGCCCGCCACCGGCTCGAAACCCATCTGGCAGGTAACGGTGTCGCCCTTGTAGCCCGGCACGGAGATCGTTCCTTTCGAGGCGTAGGTCAGTGTCAGGTCCGCGCGCATCTCGCCATCATAGAACTTGACCTTGCGGCCGCAGACCTGGTCCAGGCTGTCGGCATGGATGACGGTGGCGGCCATCGGATCGAGCACCGATGCCAGGTCGCCGGCGCCGATCGGCACCCAGGCCTCGGGGTCGCGCTTGCCGGGGGCGGGGATGACCTGCGTCGAGGTCACGTTACCGTTGGTAAAGCGAATGTCGATCGAGGATGCCTTCTTGCCGGAAGTGTAGTCGGCACGGAATGCCTCCGGCACCATCTTCTGCCCGGAGATCGTACCCTTGGACGAGATCGTGCCCCGCGTGTCGTCGAACAGCTTGGCGAGACCCGCCGCGGAGACACTGCCTTCGATCGCGTAGGCGCCATTCTCATAGTGGCTGGAGAAAGTCGACCTCGCGATCGAGAGACCCAGAAACGACACCGTGTACTCGCCCTTGAACGACTGCGGCGAGGCAGCGGACGCGGCGGACGGCAAGGCGACGGCAAGCGCGGCAACAAGCGCGTGAGACGAACGAGGCATGGCGGGATCGGATCCTTGATTTTCGGCCGGAGGCGGGCGACTCCGGTCTGGCATGTCCCTGTGAGACCGCTTATAGGGTGAAATCCGGCCTTAATATGAAATGCCGGGCGCTTCCGTGGGGAAGCCGGAGCTTGACGCCCCGGTGAAATGCAACTAAGGAACGCCAACTTTTCCATAAGGCCGCCTGACCAGAACCGCGCGCCGCCCGGCGTGGGCACAAAAGTTTGGCAGGCCACGAGAGAACTGAAGGTTAGAACCATGTCCCGCACCTGCGAACTCACTGCCAAGGCAGTCCAGACCGGCAACAATGTGAGCCACGCGAACAACAAGACCAAGCGTCGTTTCCTGCCGAACCTCGTCAATGTGACGCTGATTTCGGAAGCGCTGAACCAGAATGTGCGCCTGCGCATTTCTGCCAACGCGCTGCGTTCGGTCGAACATCGCGGCGGCCTCGATGCCTTCCTGGCCAAGGCCGACGTCAAGGAGCTGTCGCAGCGCGCGCGTCTCTTGAAGAAGCAGATCGCCAAGAAAACCGCCGAACAGGCTGCCGCTTAATTCGTCTCTCAGGCGGGGGAAAACCGCCCTGGCCAACCTCTTGTTGGCCACTGAGCATCGGATAGATCCGCAAGGTTCGACAACCCGATGCTCGACTACGAAGCGAGCGTGATCCGGTTTTCGGCAAAACGCTCCGCTGGTTCCATTACCCAGGATAAAAAAATGTCTTCCTTTTCGCGATACCTGCCCTTTGTGGCCGCCATGGCGCTTGTCGTCGTGGCTTCGAACATCCTCGTCCAGTTCCCCATGCGGGGCCAGATCGGCGGCCTGTCGCTCGCCGACGTTTTGACCTGGGGCGCCTTCACCTATCCCTTTTCCTTCCTGGTCACCGACCTTGCCAACCGCCGCTACGGACCTGCCGTGGCGCGCCGGATCGTCTTTGTCGGCTTCATGACGGCGGTGGTGTGCTCGATCCTCGTCCCGCCCTTCCTGTTCCGTCATGGCCTGATCGAGTTCGAGACATCAGCCGACCGGCTGGTGCGCATCGCGGCCGCTTCGGGCGCTGCCTTCCTGACCGCGCAGTTGCTCGATGTCACCGTGTTCAACCGGCTGCGTCGGCAGAGCTGGTGGCGGGCACCGATCATCGGCACGCTGGCCGGATCGGTGTTCGACACCGTCGTGTTCTTCGGTGTGGCTTTTTCGGCCGCCTTTGCCTTTGTCGGTCCAAGCGATAGTTTCGCGCTCGAAAGCGCCCCATTGATGGGCGTGTTTCATGTCGATGCCATGCGCTGGGTGTCCTGGGCGCTCGGCGACCTCAGCGTGAAGCTGATCATCGCCGTCGTGGCACTGATTCCCTACCGGCTGCTCGCCGCCCGCTGGAGCCAGCCGGCCATTGCCGCGGCCTAAGCGGTGATTCCCTGGATCCAGCTGGACTCCGCGAAAACGCCCGACGGCCAGCAGGAATTGCGGCTGAAACGGCGCGGTTCCGAATTCTCGATCATGCTCGGCACCAACGAGCTGATGAACAGCCGGCTGAACGGCTCCGAGGAAGCGCTGGCGAAACTGTCCTGCCAAAGGATTGCGGGCCATCGGCAGCCGAAGATCCTGATCGGCGGGCTTGGCATGGGTTTTACGCTGCGCGCTGCTCTCGCCGAACTGGGCGACAATGTCGAGATCGTTGTCGCGGAACTGGTGCCGGCCGTCGTCGCCTGGGCGCGCGGCCCAATGGCCGAGATTTTCGCCGGTTCGCTCGATGATTCCCGCGTCACCATCCGCGAAACCGATGTCGGCCAGTTGATACGGTCCGGGGCCGGAGCCTGGGACGCCATCCTGCTCGACGTCGACAATGGCCCCGAGGGCATCGTCCACAAAAGCAATGACGCCCTCTACAGCGTGGCTGGCCTCTCCGCCGCGCGTACCGCCCTCAAGCCGGGCGGCGTGCTGGCGGTGTGGTCGCAGGGACCTGATGCCGGCTTCACGCGGCGGCTGAAACAGACAGCTTTCGCTGTCGAGGAAGTCAACACGCGCGCCAACGGCAAGCGCGGCGCGCGTCATGTCATCTGGATAGCCACCAAAGCCTCATGATCTTGACCAAGATCGTCGGCAGCCGGGGCTAGTTTGACCGCTGAAGTTCGGCGGCAAGGGCCTCCAGCAGCCCGCGAGTCCCCTCCTCCCGTCCCTTGGCGGAATCGATGCCGTCGAAGAAAGCGCCCTGCTCGGTGTAGGTCAGCCTTGTGCCATCGCCTGAAGGCGTCAGCTCCACGGTGGTCAGCGATGCCGACATGGGCTGCGGCCCGACCGCCATCCTGTAGGAAAACACGATGCGCCGGTCGGCGACGATGTCCTGGAATTGCGCGTCGAGCCTGATCTCCGGGCCGCCGCCATAGCTGAAGCGAGACACCTCGCCGCCGCCGACGCGAAAGTCGAAGCTGAACTCGGCAACGGCAAAACCATCGCCTTCGATGCGCCAACGCCGCACCGTGGCTATCTCAATTGTCAAGTCCAGACTAAAGTTTTTTCGCAAACACGGTCATGGTCGATAAACTCATTCAGATTTAGTGGTCTGTCAGGGAGAACGCTGGGATGGCCGACGCATGGACAAAATCGCCAATAGGCGTCGGGGCGGAGCTGCCACTCAATCCTGGTGCAGAATGAATTCCAGATAGAAATTGCGCTGCAGGATCGACTGGTTGTCGTCGGAGATCAGCGAAACCATCAGCGCGCCGTCATCGCGGGTCCAGACGTCTAGCCCTTCCATATTGTCGATCTGGTAGCCCATGTCGGCTTGCAGCAGCACCGGCCCGTCGGCAACGGCGCCCTTCTCGACGCTCTCTCCATAAATGCGCCGCAGCCGCATCTTGAGGCCGCCCGTCATGGTGAAGCTGCGCTCCAGCAGCAAAAGGTCGCCATCGGGCAGAAAGGCGCCATCGGTGATGTCGAAATCGCCGCTGCGCTTGACTGTGAAGACGCCCTTGCGCGGCCCTTCGATGATGGCGGCGTAGATGTTGCCGGTCTTGTCGAGGCTCCTTTCCGAGACCACGACAAGGCCGCCCCGATGCTGGCCGTTGGCATTTGAATGGGTGACTGTCTCGAAGCCGCGGTTCTGCCGCAGTTCCCGCGCCGGCACCAGGAAATCCAGCTGCCTGAACGGCGCCTTCATGTCGTCCGGGTCGATCCTGAACTGGACGACGCGGTGGTTGCGCTCGAAACCGACGGTGGCAATGCCGTCCTTGACCGCGAGGCCCTCGGCATCGATTTCCCGTTTTTCGTCGATCGGCTGGCCGCTCTGGTCGACCATTTGCTGCATGCGAAATTTCTGGATGCCGACGGGTCGCCCGTCGGCGTCTCGGGCCACCGAGCCGAAGAACCAGTAACCGGTATCGGCCACACCGATGAAATCGCTGCCGGCTTTCAGAAACCGGAAGGCCGACAGCGCGCCGAAATCGTGTGATGGCGAGGTCATCTCCAGCCCGCCGACGAATTCGAGTTGGCCAAACTGCTTGTCGGTACCGCCAATATGGAATTCGGTGATCGGGCGGGCCGAGATTGCGACAGGCTCAACTGCGGCCGAGCCGGCCGAACCGGCTGGCGCCGAAGCCATGCCGGCAAGCAAGGCGATGGCGGCGAAAAGCGTGTCCCGAAGCCCGCGCCGCGAAAGGATCATCCGGCGCGTCGTGTGCCGCCGCGCCGCGTATCCTTCGCGCTTTCCTCGGCAAACAACGAAGCCAGTTGCTCGGTCATGGCGCCGGCCAGTTCCTCGGCATCGACGATGGTGAGGGCGCGCCTGTAATAGCGGGTCACGTCATGGCCGATGCCGATGGCCAGCAGTTCGACCGGCGAACGGGTCTCGATCAGCTCGATGACGGCGCGCAGATGGCGTTCGAGATAATTGCCCGGATTGACCGACAGCGTCGAATCGTCGACCGGCGCGCCGTCCGAGATCATCATCAGGATCTTGCGCTGTTCGGGCCGGGCGATCAGCCGGTTGTGCGCCCACAGCAGCGCCTCGCCGTCGATGTTTTCCTTGAGCAGGCCTTCGCGCATCATCAGGCCGAGATTGCGCCGCGCCCGCCGCCAAGGATGGTCGGCCGACTTGTAGATGATGTGGCGCAGATCGTTGAGCCGGCCGGGGTTCGGCGGCTTGCCGTCCTTCAGCCATTTCTCGCGCGCCTGCCCGCCCTTCCATGCCCGCGTGGTGAAGCCGAGAATCTCGACCGAGACGCCGCAGCGCTCCAGTGTGCGCGCCAGGATATCGGCGCAGGTGGCGGCGACGGTGATCGGCCGGCCGCGCATCGAACCGGAATTGTCGAGCACCAGCGTCACCACCGTGTCGCGGAATTTGGTGTCGCGCTCCTGCTTGAACGACAGCGGCTGCATCGGGTCGATGACCACGCGCACCAGCCGCGCCGGGTCGAGATAGCCCTCCTCCAGGTCGAAATCCCAGGACCGGTTCTGCTGCGCCATCAGGCGGCGCTGCAGCCGGTTGGCGAGCCGACCGACGACGCCCGACAGATTGGCGAGCTGCTTGTCGAGGAAGGCGCGCAGCCGGTCGAGCTCTTCCTCTTCGCAAAGCTCCTCGGCGCCAACCGTCTCGTCGAAAGCTGACGTGTAGATCTTGTAGTCGATTTCCTTCGGCAGACTGGTGAAGGGATTGTCGTTGCGGCGTGCCTCGCCGGGTGTCTCGGCGTCGGCATCGTCATCGTCGGACAGATCGTCGGCCGTTGCGTCGGAGGCTTCGGTCTCCGCCGATTGCTCGTCGTCTGCCGACGCCTCGGCATCCTCGGACTGCGACTGCTCGGAGCCGGAATCGTCTTCGCCGCCCTCCTCGCTCTGTTCCTCGCCTTGCGGCTGGTTGTCGTCATTGTCCTCGGAGTCTTCGGTCTCCTGGTCGTCGCCGAGTTCCTCGGCCATTTCCATGGAGGCGAGCATCTCGCGCACGACGCGGGCGAAGGCCTGCTGATCCTCGAGCTTTTCCGACAGGCCGTCGAGGTCGGCTCTGGCTTTCTCCTCGACCCAGGGCCGCCAGAGTTCGACCAGCCGCTCGCCGCTCTTCGGCACCGGCCGGCCGGTCAGCTTTTCGCGCACCATCAGCGCGAGCGCCTCCTCGATGGGCGCGTCGGCCTTGTCCTTGACGTCGACGAGGTTGGCCTTGGTGTATTTATCCTCAAGCATCGAGCCGATATTGTCGGCGACGCCCTGCATGGCGCGGCTGCCGATCGCCTCGACGCGAGCCTGCTCGACCGCATCGTAGATGGCGCGGGCGGCCTTGCCTTCGGGCGCCAGCTTGCTGTGGATGCGAACATCATGGCAAGCGCGCTTCAACGCCATGGAATCCCCGAGCCCGCGGGTGATCGCGATGTCGGCTTTCGATGCCTTCTTGGGCAGTTCGGGCAGCCGCGCGCGGCTGCCCGCCAGCGCCGGCCTGTCCTTGGCGAAGCCGACTTCCATCTCCTTGTCGCCGGCGATGGCGCGCATGCAGACGGTGACGGCGCGCTTGAAGCTGTCGGCTTCAGACCCCGTCTTCGACTTGTTGCGCGTGTTGTCGCCTGGACCCGCCATCGAGGCTCTGCTTAGCCCAGCACCACGTTGGCCGCGCTCTCTGGCAGATCCTGGCCGAAGGCGCGCTGGTAGAACTCGGCGACCACCGAACGTTCCAGCTCGTCGCACTTGTTGAGGAACGTCAGCCGGAACGCCATGCCGACATCGCCGAATATTTCGGCATTCTCGGCCCAGGTGATGACGGTACGCGGGCTCATCACCGTCGACAAATCGCCATTGATGAAGGCCGAGCGCGTCATGTCGGCGACGCGCACCATCTTGTTGACGATGTCCTTGCCTTTGGTGTCGCGATAATGCTTGGCCTTGGCGAGCACGATGTTCACTTCATTGTCGTGCGGCAGATAATTCAGCGTGGTGACGATCGACCACCGGTCCATCTGCGCCTGATTGATCTGCTGGGTGCCGTGATAAAGGCCGGTAGTGTCGCCCAGCCCGACCGTGTTGGCGGTCGAAAACAGGCGGAACGCCGGATGCGGGCGGATGACCCGGCTCTGGTCGAGCAGCGTCAGGCGGCCGGACGATTCCAGCACGCGCTGGATGACGAACATCACATCCGGACGGCCGGCGTCATACTCATCGAAACACAGCGCGACATTGTGCTGGTAGGCCCAGGGCAGGATGCCGTCGCGGAATTCGGTGATCTGCAGGCCGTCCTTGACGACGATCGCGTCCTTGCCGACAAGATCGATACGACTGACATGGCTGTCGAGGTTGACGCGCACGCACGGCCAGTTGAGGCGGGCGGCGACCTGTTCGATATGGGTCGATTTGCCGGTGCCGTGATAGCCCGAGACCATGACGCGGCGGTTGTAGGCGAAGCCGGCGAGGATCGCCAAGGTCGTCGCCTTGTCGAACAGATAGTCGGGATCGATGTCGGGCACGTGCTCTGATGTCACCGAATAGGCCGGCACCACCATCTTGGACTCGAAGCCGAATTTCTCCTTCACCGACACCGTCGTGTCGGGCAGATTGGCGATGTCGCGATCGACCTTGTTCATATCTCTCAACGTCTCCACGGGCGAAACGTCGCGTTGCGCCGGCAATCCATTTTGTTCGGGGGCGGTCTTAGAGCCTTTTCCAACCTTATGAAAGTTGGAAAACGACACAAACCATGGGGTCGCTCAGCACAGGCCTGCCTGTTTGAGCACGCGATAGGCCTGAAGCACATCGCGGAACCGGTCTTCCGAACCTCTGTCGCCGCCATTCGCATCCGGATGGTGACGCTTCACCAGTTCCTTATAGCGCGCCTTGATGTCCTTGCCAGTCGCCTTTGTATCAAGGCCAAGCGTTTCCAGCGCCTTGGCCTCAAGGGGCTTGGCCTTGCGCTCGCGTGCCTCGCGCGGATCCTTCGGCCCCTTGAACAGGTCGAACGGGTCGCGCATGCGGTTGTAGTAGCCGGCGCGGCCGGAGCGCATCTGCGCCATATCGGGCGAGGAGCGTGTCGAGGCGCCGTTGACGCCCATCTTCCAGGTCGGCCGATGGCCGGTCATCGCTTCCTTCTGGAAGCGGGCGACCTCGGTGTCCGGCACGCCGGAGAAGTAG
This sequence comes from Mesorhizobium sp. B2-3-11, assembly GCF_006442215.1. Taxonomy (NCBI): domain Bacteria; kingdom Pseudomonadati; phylum Pseudomonadota; class Alphaproteobacteria; order Hyphomicrobiales; family Phyllobacteriaceae; genus Mesorhizobium; species Mesorhizobium sp. B2-3-11. The sequence continues at coordinate 370,368 of NZ_VFVS01000002.1, forward strand.
TTGAAGCCCTTGTTGTACTCGCGCACATGGTCGAAGCAGAAGCGGAAATACTCGCCCTCCTTCATGCGCCCGACAGGCGCGCGATGCGTGCCCGCCTCCTTGCAGCCATCCCACTGGCAAATCGGCGCGTGCGCCTTCACCTCCGCGTCCTTGTCTGGACGGACGCGAATCTTCTCGAAATATTTGGGATACGGCTTCATCTCACCCATTTATGGGGCGTTCGCAGATGCGAAACAAGAATTGACATTTTCGCGATCATCGCCCTAACCGCTGAATCGCGGCTTAAAGCGGGCGAATGACCGATTTTGTTGTACGCCGGCGGCCTGGTGAAACCGATTTTCGGTTTTCATGGCGGCGAGCCAGCCATATGTGGTGAAGGGAAAAGACGATGTCCATACAGGCGACCATGGAAGACAAGCTCAACAAGGCATTTTCGCCCGAGCGGCTCGTCATCCTCAACGAAAGCCATCTCCACGCCGGCCATCATCACATGGAATCCGGTCACCACACAGAATTCGACGGCGCCGGCGAGACGCATTTCCGGGTCCGCATCGTCTCTCGGAGTTTTACGGGCATGAGCCGCATCGACCGTCATCGCGCCGTCAACCAGCTTCTGGCCGACGAGTTGAAAGCGGGCGTGCACGCGCTGGCGATCGAGCCCGCGGCGCCCGGCGAACAGACGCGCTGGTAGGCCAAGCCGCGAGCCAGCCCTGCGCCTCTCATGCTGCGTTCAAATGACCGCTTCGATCAGAAACGGCCCCGGTCGAGACAAGGCAGCGTCGAGCAGCGCGTCGAAACGTTCGCAGCTATCCGCACGCGCCGCCTCCACGCCCATGCCTTTGGCCAGCGAAACCCAGTCCAGCGCCGGATGGTCGAGATCGAGCATGCGCCTAGCATTCTCGCCGATCGCGTTCACGCCGACATTACGCATCTCCCCATGCAGGATCGCATAGGTGCGGTTGGAAAAGACGATCGTCAGCACGTCGAGATGTTCCCGCGCCTGCGTCCATAGCCCCTGCACCGTGTACATGCCGCTGCCATCTGCCTCGAGATTGATCACCTTGCGGCCGGGACAGGCGATCGCCGCACCTGTCGCCAGCGGAATGCCGCCGCCGATCGACCCGCCCGTGCCCATCATGTAATCATGCGGCGCGGCAAAGGCCGACAGCGCGAAGAAACGTCGCGCCGAGGTGACGGCCTCGTCGCAGACTATCGCGTCGGCCGGCAGCTTTCTCGCGACGGACAGCGCAATAGCATCTTCCGTCAGCCGGCCATTCGGCGTTGCCTCGTCAGGGAAGGCAGTGGCAACCGCCGTCAGCTGTGACCGCTTGACGCCCAGTTCGTCGCGAAGCGCTTCCAGCGCCGCATGCAAGTCCTGCCCATGGGCTGCGAGCGTCAGCACCTGGCAGTCACCACGGACAAGCCGTCCCGGTTTTCCCGGATAGGCAAAGAAGGCGACCGGCTCCTTTCCGCCGACCAGCACAAGGACATCGATATCCCTGAGCATCGCCGTCGCCGCGTCGACCGGATAGGGGATGCGCGTCGGCGCGACACGCCCGCGCCCGCGCTGCATCCGGGCGATCAGGACCTCGATGAACAGCCTGACATCGCAGGCCGTCGAAATCTGGCCGGCGATTTCAAGAGCATCGGCCCGTGCCGCCCGCCCCCGGACGACCATGCCAACACGGCCCGGAGTCGCGCGGATCGCGGTAGCGATCGTTCGCACGGCCTCCATGCCGACGGCTGGCGGCGATGCGAGTTCCACCTTGCCGGGCGAAACCGCGTTGGCGTCGCCCCATGCGGCATCAGCCGGCAGGATCAGCGTCGTGACGCCGGGCGGCGTCAGCGAGGCGCGAAAGGCCGCCTCCGTGGCCGGCTGGACATCGGCGGGCCCTTCGATGCGTCGAACCCAGTTGGACATCGGCGCCGCGAGGCCTTCGATGTCGCTGGTCAGCGGCGCGTCGAGTGGCAAATGGTATGAGGCGTGGTCGCCGACGATGTTGATCATCGGGCTCATGGCGCGCCGGGCGTTGTGCATGTTGGCAAGACCATTGGCCAGCCCCGGCCCGGTATGCAGCAGCGTCGCGGCGGGACAGTCGGTCATGCGCGCATAGCCGTCGGCCGCACCGGTCACCACGCCCTCGAACAGGCCAAGCACACAACGCATCTCGGGCTTACGGTCGAGCGCGGCGACAAAATGCATTTCGGATGTGCCGGGATTGGCGAAGCACACCTTCACATCATTGGCCAGCAGCACGTCGCACAGAACATCGGCGCCATTCATGCAAATTTCTCCCATTCACGAAGAGCAGTTGCACCCGCGGATGTCCGCACGGCAATATCCCGCCGCCGCTTTTGGCATGATCCAGCCACAGGGCGCCGCGGCGGTCAGCATGTCTCCATCCCTGCCGAAATCGCGGTCGATCTCCAGATCGCAAGAGTCTCCGCGGACGCTGCGAGCGCTCAATCAGGACAGGCAGCCATTCGGGCTGGAGCGATGCCAGGATTTTGATGCCAGATGCACGCGCGTCGACGGAACAAACAATGCCTTCCCGCAGTTGAATGTGTGGGCCCCGCCAGAATGGCTCTGAAGGCAATGATCATGCGTGAGAACCCATCCGACGTCTTCCACCTGTTTTCGGAAATTTATGCAAACGCCGCCCAGGAGGAGATAAGTCTCCAGCAATATCTGCTTGCCTGCCGCGAGGACAAGTCGATGTATGCCTCGGCGCCGGAACGAATGGTCGAGGCGATCGGCGAGCCTGACCTGGTCGACACCAGCAAGGACGAGCGGCTCGGCCGCATTTTCTCGAACCGGACCGTCAAGATATATCCCTCCTTTTCCGATTTCTACGGAATGGAGGATACGATCGAGCGCATCGCCGGATATTTCCGCTACGCCTCTCAGGGCCTCGAGGAGCGCAAGCAGATCCTTTACCTCCTAGGCCCGGTCGGCGGCGGTAAGTCCTCCTTGGCCGAACGGTTGAAGAAATTGATGGAGGAGCGCCCGATCTACACGCTGAAGGTCGGCAACCAGATCAGTCCGGTTTTCGAATCGCCGCTTGGCCTGTTCCATCCGGATCGCATGGGCGATCTCCTGGAGGACAAATACGGAATAGCCCGGCGCCGCCTGAACGGGCTTATCTCGCCATGGGCGGCCAAGCGCCTCGACGAATTGTCCGGCGACATTTCCAAATTCAGCGTCGTCAGACTGATGCCGTCGCGGCTGCGCCAGATCGGCATTGCCAAGACAGAGCCTGGCGACGAGAACAATCAGGATGTCTCAGCCCTGGTTGGCAAGGTCGACATCAGGCAATTGGAAAATTTCAGCCAGTCCGACCCCGACGCCTATTCCTACAGCGGTGGACTGAACCGGACGACGCAGGGTCTGCTCGAATTCGTCGAGATGTTCAAGGCGCCGATCAAGGTGCTGCATCCATTGCTGACGGCGACCCAGGAAGGCAGTTACAACGGCACCGAGAATTTCGGTGCCTTTCCCTACCAGGGCATCATCGTTGCCCATTCCAACGAATCCGAGTGGCAACAGTTCAAGAACAACAAGAACAATGAGGCGTTTCTCGATCGCATTCTCGTGGTCAAGGTGCCGTATTGCCTACGCATCACCGAAGAAAGGCAAATCTACGAAAAACTGCTGCGCGAGAGTGAATTGGCCGCCAGCCCCTGCGCGCCCGAGGTGTTGGACATCCTCAGCCGGTTCAGCGTCTCGACGCGCCTTGCCGAGCACGACAATTCGCCGCTGCACACCAAAATGCGCGCCTATGACGGTGAGAACCTGAAGGAAGTCGACCCGAAGGCGAAGTCAGTCCAGGAATATCGCGACGCCGCCGGCGTCGACGAAGGCATGACCGGCGTCAGCACGCGCTTTGCCTTCAAGATCCTGTCGCAGACGTTCAACTATGACACCGCGGAAGTGGCCGCCGATCCGGTGCATTTGATGTACATACTGGAAGAGGCGATCAAGCGGGAGCAGTTTCCGAAGGAGATGGAAGCGGCCTATCTCGAATTCATCAAGTCGGAACTGGCCGCCCGTTACGCCGAGTTCATCGGCCACGAAATCCAGAAGGCCTATCTGGAGTCCTATAGCGAATATGGCCAGAACCTGTTCGACCGCTACATCGCCTATGCCGATGCCTGGATCGAGGACCAGGACTACAAGGACCCCGATACCGGCCAAATCCTCAACCGCGAGGTGCTGGACAGCGAATTGTCGCAAGTCGAAAAGCCGGCAGGCATCGCCAACCCGAAGGATTTCCGCAACGAGGTGGTGAAGTTCACGCTGCGTGCCCGGGCGCGCAACCACGGTCGCAACCCGTCATGGACGAGCTACGAGAAGCTGCGCGAGGTGATCGAAAAGCGCATGTTCGGCCAGGTCGAGGACCTCCTGCCGGTGATCAGCTTCGGCTCCAAGCAGGACAGCGTCACCGAAAAACGGCACAGTGAATTCGTCCAGCGGATGGTGGAGCGCGGTTATACGGAACGGCAGGTCCGCCGGCTGGTCGATTGGTACATGCGGGTGAACAAGGCGGGCTGAGAGCAGCCCGAATGGTTGCATGCCGATCTTTATCGACCGTCGCCTCAATCCGAAGGACAAAAGCCTTGGCAATCGCCAGCGCTTCCTCAGGCGTGCCCGCGAGGAACTCAAGCGCAGCATTCGCGACCAGATCCGCGCTGGGCGGATCGCCGACGTGGACGCGGACCATGTCGTGCCGATGCCCGAGAGAGGCACCGGCGAGCCGACCTTCAACGACGCCAGGGACACCGGCCGGCGCCGGCACATTCTGCCGGGCAACAGGCAATTCGCCCAGGGTGATCTGATCCCCAAGCCTGGCCAGGGCGGAGGCAAGGGCGGTTCGTCACCGGGAAACACCGCGTCCGAGGACGACTTTCGTTTCGTCCTGTCGCGCGAGGAGGTGCTCGATCTTTTCTTCGAGGATCTCGAACTGCCCGACCTGGTGAAGCTCAATCTCAAGGAGATCCTTGCCTTCAAGCCACGCCGGGCGGGTTTCGCGGCCACCGGTTCGCCGACCAACATCAATGTCGGCCGCACGATGCGCAACAGCCACGGCCGCCGCATTGCGCTCAGGCGCCCCAAGCAAGCGGCGGTAGATGCGATCCTGCAGGACCTCGCCTCGCTGGAGGCCGCACCGCCCAATGCTAAGACGCGCGAGCGCGTCGCGGCCCTCAAAGAGGAGATCGAGCGGCTGGAGCGCCGACGCCGGCGGATTGCCTTCGTCGACCCGGTCGACATCCGGTTCAACCGCTTCGACCCGCGCCCGGTGCCGAATGCGAAAGCGGTCATGTTCTGCCTGATGGATGTGTCGGGCTCGATGGGCGAGCGCGAGAAGGACCTTGCCAAGCGCTTCTTCGTGCTGCTGCACCTGTTCCTGAAAAGACGTTATGAGCGCACCGAAATCGTCTTCATCCGCCACACGCACGAAGCGCAGGAGGTGGATGAGGAAACCTTCTTCTACTGCACGCAAAGCGGCGGCACCATCGTTTCCACCGCACTCGAGGAAATGCATCGCATCATCGAGCAGCGTTATCCCGCGAGCGAGTGGAACATCTACGCCGCCCAGGCCTCGGACGGCGACAATTTCGCCACCGATTCCGAGCGCTGCATCGCCCTGCTGAACGGCAAGCTCATGCGCCTGTGCCAGTATTTCGCCTATGTCGAGATCATCGACGAACGCGAGAGCCACATCTTCGGCGCGACCGAAAACGGGACGTCGCTCTGGCGGGCCTACAGCGCCATTGAGTCAAACTGGCCGAACTTCCAGATGAGCCGAATAGCCACGGCCGCCGATATTTATCCTGTCTTTCGTCAGCTCTTTGCCAAACAGCCCGCGCTCCGGAAGAGTGCCTGAGGGGAAACCATGGCCAGGACAGCCAGCAAACCGGGTTTGCTCTTTTCCGGATCCGACTGGGATTTCCAGAAATTGTCGCAGGCTTATGAGGCGATCGCGGCAATCGCCGTCGAGGAGCTCAAGCTGGACACCTATCCGGTGCAGATGGAAATCATTTCTTCGCAACAGATGCTCGACGCTTATTCATCGGTCGGCATGCCGCTGATGTATCGTCATTGGTCGTTCGGCAAGCATTTCCTGTACCAGGACTTTCTCTACCGCAAGGGCGGCCGGGGGCTGGCCTATGAACTGGTCATCAATTCCAATCCCTGCATCGTCTACCTGATGGAGGAAAACACCATGGCCCTGCAGGCCCTGGTGACGGCGCATGCGGCGCTCGGACACAATCATTTCTTCAAGAACAACCACCTTTTCCAGCAGTGGACCGACGCCGGGGGAATCCTGAGCTACCTGGAGTTCGCCAAGGGCTACATTGCCCGATGCGAGGAGCGGCACGGATTGTCAGCCGTGGAAAGCATTCTCGATAGTGCCCACGCGCTCATGGAGCAAGGCGTGTTCCGATATCACAGGCCGCCAAAGCTGTCGTCCGAGCGGCAGCGTGAAGGGCTGCGCGAGCGCCTGGAATACGAAGAGCGCTCTTACAACGATTTATGGCGCACGCTGCCTCCTTCACATGACACCAGCAAGACGGAGAAGAAGGATGAGGGCCTGACGGAGCGGAAGAAATCGCTCAACCTGCCCGAGGAAAATCTGCTCTATTTCCTCGAGAAGAACAGCCTTGTCCTGGAGCCGTGGCAGCGCGAGATCATCCGCATCGTGCGTGTCGTTGCGCAGTATTTCTATCCGCAGCGGCAAACGCAGGTGATGAATGAAGGCTGCGCCACCTTCGTGCACTACACCCTCATGAACGCATTGTTCGACCGCGGCCAGATCAGCGAGGGCGCCATGCTCGAGGTCCTGCGCAACCATTCCAATGTGATCTTCCAGCCGGCCTTCGACGACCCCCGGTTCTCCGGTATTAACCCATACGCGCTCGGCCTCGACATGATGCAGGACATCCAGCGCATTTCGATCGAGCCGACGGCGGAGGACCGCGACTGGTTTCCCGACATTGCGGGCCGCGGTGACTGGCGCGACGTGCTGCTGGACGCATGGGCCAATCACCGCGATGAATCTTTCGTCCGCCAGCACCTCAGCCCAGCCCTGATACGGAAATGGCGGATGTTTGTCCTGGCCGACCAAGCCGACGACTCGCATTACGAGGTCGCCTCGATACACAACGAGCGCGGCTACCGAAAGATACGTGCCGCGCTGGCCCAGAGCTACGACATCGGGGCGAACCGGCCAGATATCCAGGTAGTGGACGTCGACCTGCTCGGTAACCGGCATTTGCGGCTCCAGCACAAGGTGAAGGAGGGCGTACTGCTCGACAACGGCAGCCGCGACGCGACCCTGCGCCATATCCGGAGCCTCTGGGGTTACGAAGTCAGCCTGGCTTCGGTCGACGCCGAAACCGGTGCGACACTTAACGAACGCTCCAGCAATGACTGCTGAGTTTCGGCCTCGGGCCGCATCGTAGGCTGTCGAGCGGAACGAGTGGAACATGCTCCGCGGGCAGGCTGGGTGAGCTCAGCCGACCGTCGATTTCAGGAACGCCAGCGCCGCTATGGTCAGCGCATCATCACCCTCGCCGAAGTCGCGGTTGATCGACGTGTGCGTATAGGCGCTACCGTCGAACAGAGTCACATCAGTGCCGCTGGCGCGCAGGCGCTCGGCAAAGGCCGTGGACTGCTCGCCGCGACCATCGGCGCGAGAATAGGCGATGAACGTAGGCGGATGCTTGCGACCATCCACATAGCTCGCCGGCGACAGCACCGCCCATTGCGAAGGATCGGAAAAGACCCGAGAATAGGCCCGCACCATGCCGCCATTTTTGGCGAGGGCGGCAAGATCATAGGCTCTGGTATCGTCTAGAAGCAGCCCGGCAACGCCGGGCAATTCGCCGCGCATGCCGGTCAACGCAATCAGATGGCAGCCGGCCGAATGGCCCATGCCGACGATGCGGTTGGGGTCGCCGCCATGTTGGGCGATGTTGGCCCTGACATAGGCATAGGCTTTCTCGACGTCGCCCGCCTGGGTGGCGACATCCACCTGCGGCAGCATGCGGTAGTCGATGGAGACGAAACAGAAGCCGTTGGCGAGCAGGAACGCCGGCTTGGCGTTTACCTGGCTGCGTTTGCCGAACCGCCAGGCGCCGCCATGGACGAAGAAGACCACCGGCAGGTTTCTCGCGCCATCGGGCGCATAGATGTCGAGCTTGGCGGGACCATAGTCGAAGGTTTCGGGCGATGGCTTGCCCTGTGCCGCCAACACGCCGGCAGGCAACAAGGTGGACATCGAAGCCAGGAGCAGGGTTCGCCGATCGATCGTCATCGGCGAAAGAATGCATCCCGGCGGGCGGGAGTTCCAGTGAGGATCGATAAGGCGACGGCTCAAGAGCAACTCCAGGAAAAGTGCGTAGCGGTAGAGCGGCTCGGCGATCCCATCAAGCACTGAGCCGCTCAACTATCGCCGGCCGGCCGGATCCTGACCCTGGCAATCCGGTTCTTGTCGCGTTTCATGACGACGAAGCGCTTGCCGTGGAACGTAAAAGCCTGCTTCTCCTCGGGGATCGATTGCGCCTCGTGGATGACGAGGCCGGCTATGGTGGTCGCCTCTTCGTCAGGCAAGTTCCAGTCGAGCGCCCGGTTGAGGTCGCGGATCGGCACCGTGCCTTCGACCACGACGGAACCGTCGGCCTCCTGCTTGACGCCCTGGATGTCGACATCGTGCTCGTCGGCGATCTCGCCGACGATCTCCTCGATGATGTCCTCCAGCGTCACCAGCCCCTCGACCTCGCCATATTCGTCGACGACGACGGCGAAATGCGCCTTGCGGCGCAGGAACGCATTGAGCTGTTCCTGCAAGGTCGTGGTGTCGGGCACGAACCAGGGTTTTGACGCGATCTTCATCACATCGATCTGCGAAAAATCGTTGCCAACCTCGTTGAGCGCCCGCAGCAGATCCTTGGCGTGCAGCACGCCGACGATGTTGTCGAGCGAGCCTTTCCAGAGCGGCATGCGGGTATGCGGGCTCTGCAGGATCTCGCGCACCACCGCTTCCGGCGCGTTGTCGGCGTTGACCGAGCGCATGTTGGTGCGGTGGACCATGACGTCGGACACTTCAAGCTCTTCGAGATCGAACAGACCGCCGATGCGGTCGCGGTCCTCGCGCACCATCTGCCCGTCGCGGCGGAAATCGTCGACCGCGCCGCGCAATTCGTCCTGGCTCGAGCGCGGCGGCTCGATGTGCGACAGTTCATAGCCGAACATGGCAAGCAGGCGTGTGCGCACGGCAGCGACCAGCAGGACGACAATGGTAAGGACGGCGATGACGACCCAGCCAGTGTCCATCTCAGCCGGCTTTCCGGCTGGCTGGGTGGCTTTCCCTGAGGAACGACAGCACTTCCGAGGCAGGCACGTCCTTGGCGATGAAGGCCTGGCCGATGCCGCGCGTCAGAATGAAGGTCAGCGCGCCGCGCGACACCTTCTTGTCCTGCGTGATGAATGAAAGCAGGGCTTCGGCATCTGGCAGTTCGCCCGGGATATCGGCCATCCGCCTCGGCAGCCCGACGGCACGCAGATGCGCCTCGACGCGGGCCGCGTCGTCGGGGCTGGCGAGATTGAGCCGCGACGAGAACCGGTGCGCCAGCGCCATGCCGATGGCCACCCCTTCGCCATGGACAAGGCGAGCGCCGTCATACTGCGTGGCGGCTTCCAGCGCATGGCCGAAAGTGTGCCCGAGATTGAGCAGAGCGCGGTCACCGGTCTCGAACTCGTCGCGGGCAACGACATCGGCCTTCGCGCGGCAGGCCTCGGCAATGGCCTCGACCCGTTCCGGTCCGCCGGCGAACACCTTTTCCCAGTTCGCTTCCAGCCAGCCGAAGAATTCCGGCCGGTCGATCAGCCCGTATTTGGCAAGCTCGGCATAGCCGGCGCGGAATTCGCGGATCGGCAGCGTGTCGAGCACTTCGGTGTCGGCCAGCACCAGCCTGGGCTGGAGGAAGACCCCGACGAGGTTCTTGCCGCGCGGGCTGTTGATGCCGGTCTTGCCGCCGACCGAGGAATCGACCTGCGCCAGAAGCGAGGTCGGAACCTGCACGAAATTCATGCCACGCCGAACGATGCCGGCTGTAAAACCGGTGAGATCGCCGATGACGCCGCCGCCAAGCGCGATGACGACGTCGCCGCGCTCCAGCCTGGCCGCCAGGACGCCATCGACCACCGCCTCGAGATGGGCAAAGCTCTTGGTCTTCTCGCCGGGCGGCATCGTGATGACGGCCGGCGAGATACCACCCTTCTCGAGCCCGGCCTTCAGCGCATCGAGATGCGCGGCGGCGACGTTCTCGTCGGTCACGACGGCGGCGCGTGTGCCGGGCAGCCGGCGCGAAATCTCGGCGCCGGCGCGCGACAGCAGGCCCGAGCCGATCAAGATGTCGTAGGCCCGGTCACCCAGACCGACTTCGACGGTGACTGGCTGATCCGCGCTCATGTATCGACCTCGCCCGTCGCGGCTATCGCATCGATGCCGAAATGCCGGCACAGCGCCTCAAGCACCTCGGCCGCGATGACCTCCTTGCGATCGTCGCGGGTCGGCACGGTGATGTCAGAGGTGGCATAGACCGGATAGCGTTCCCCCATCAGCCGCTCCAGCACGGCGCGGGGATCCGCGCTTTTCAAAAGCGGCCGGTTCTGCTTCTTGGAAACGCGGTCCATCAGAAGGTCGAGCTCGGCTTTCAGCCACACCGACACGCCGTGCGTGGCGATGGCCTCGCGCGTCTGCGCGTTCATGAAGGCACCGCCGCCGGTCGACAGAACCTGCGGGCCGTTTTCAAGCACGCGCAGGATGACACGCTGTTCCAAAGCCCGGAACTCGGTCTCGCCATAGCGCTCGAACAGTTCCGGAACGGTCATCCGCGACACGCTCTCGATCTCCTGGTCGCTGTCGATGAAAGGCAGCGAAAGCATCGTCGACACCTTGCGGCCGATCGCCGTCTTGCCGGCGCCCATCAGCCCGACAAAGACAATGGACCGGCCGCCCAGCCGGCCAAGCAGCGCGGCATGGGTCTCGCCTGGAGGATTTGCCTGTAACGCGTTCATCAGCTGTTTCTTGGGCCCTCTTTGCCGGCGTATCGACATGAAAAGCCGGTTTGCGTCAAGCGTGCCGAGTGCCTTGGGCTGATATGGACAGGGCGACGCTCGCATCAGAAGTTGCTAACAGGGCCCCGCTTCTTCCTTGAATTGGTCGGATTGGCGTCCCATAAGGGCACAGGGTTTGGAAACGCAGAACAAAAAGACGGGCGAGAATTGATGCCGACACTGTTTCGCTTTGTCGTGACCCTCGCGATTCTGACCGGCATTGCCTATGGTACGATGTTCGCGCTGGTGATGTTCGTCGAGCCGAAAAAAGCGGAAATGAGCGTGCGTATTCCGCCGGAAAAGCTCAATCCTAAGAAAAACTGAATCCCAAAAAACTGACTCGGAACCGCCTCAAGGAAATGAACAGCGCCGCCCGCATCGAGGCCTTCCTGGAAATGATGAGTGCCGAGCGGGGGGCGGCCGAGAATACGCTTTCCTCCTATCGCCGCGATCTGGAGGATGCTTCCGACGGGATCGATGGCGGACTTGCCCGCGCAGGTGCCGCCGATATCAGGGCCTATCTCGACGACGTTGCCGCGCGCGGCTTCGCGCCGACCTCGCAGGCGCGCAAACTGTCGGCGATCCGCCAATTCTTCAGGTTCCTCTATGCCGAAGGTCTGCGCGGCGACGACCCGACCGGCACGCTGGACAGCCCGAAAAAGAGCCGCCCGCTGCCCAAGACGATGAGCGAGGCCGAAACCGGCCGGCTGATCGACCGCGCCGCGCACGAAGCCGGCGATGCCGGGCTCGCCCACGCCGACAGGCTAGCGGCGCTGCGCCTGCATGCGCTGGTCGAAGTGCTCTACGCCACGGGTCTGCGCGTTTCCGAGCTGGTCGGCCTGCCGGTGACGGTGGCGCAACGCGACGACCGTTTCTTCATGGTGCGCGGCAAGGGCGACAAGGAACGCATGGTGCCGCTGTCGGCCAAGGCGCGCGCGGCGATGCGGAGCTGGCTTGGCGCTCGGGCCAAGCTGCCCGCCTTCGCCGACAGCCCGTTCCTGTTTCCGGCGGCATCCGACAGCGGCTATCTCTCGCGCCAGGTCTTTGCCCGTGATCTGAAAGGATTGGCGGCGCGCGCCGGCATTGCCTCGGCCAAGATCTCACCGCACGTGCTGCGCCATGCTTTCGCCAGCCACCTCTTGCAGAACGGCGCCGATCTCAGGGCCGTGCAGCAACTGCTCGGCCATGCCGACATATCGACGACACAGATTTACACTCATGTGCTGGAGGAGCGGCTGGTGCGGCTGGTCAACGATCATCATCCGCTTGCCGACTAGACCTCATATCGCTATGTGAGGACGACATTTCACCGCCCGGAGCCTTGGTTTCAATGGTTCCGCAGTCTTGCCTTCCGACGCATCGGTCCGCCCAACCATGTACAACTACCTCGATTTCGAAAAGCCGGTGCAGGATCTTGAGCTCAAGATCCTCGAGCTGAAGAAGCTTGCCGAGAACGGCGAGGCGGTCGATGTCGCCGATGAGATCACCAGGCTCGAGAAGCGCTCGCGCGATGCGCTGCGCGAACTCTACAAGGCGCTGACGCCATGGCAGAAGGTGCAGGTGGCGCGCCACTCCGACCGGCCGCACTGCGTCGACTACATCAAGAGCCTGTTCAGCGACTTCACGCCGCTCGCCGGTGACCGCAATTTCGGCGAGGACCAGGCGATCGTCGGCGGCTTTGCCCGTTTTCGCGGCGAACCCATCGCAATTCTCGGCCAGGAAAAGGGTTCGGACACGGCGAGCCGCCTGAAGCACAATTTCGGCTCGGTACGCCCCGAAGGCTATCGCAAGGCGGTGCGGCTGATGGAGCTTGCCGATCGCTTCAATATCCCGCTGCTGACGCTGGTCGACACGGCCGGCGCCTATCCCGGCGTCGGCGCCGAGGAGCGCGGCCAGGCCGAAGCCATAGCCCGGTCGACCTCGGCCTGCCTTGGCCTGAAAGTGCCGTCCATCTCGGTGATCATCGGCGAAGGCGGTTCGGGCGGCGCCATCGCGATCGCCACCGCCAACCGCGTCTACATGCTGGAACACGCCATCTATTCGGTGATTTCGCCTGAAGGCGCCGCTTCCATCCTGTGGCGCGACACGACCCGCTCCAAGGACGCGGCGACCAACATGAAGATCACCGCCCAGGACCTGCTGGAACTGAAGATCATCGACGCCATCATCCCCGAGCCGATGGGAGGTGCCCAGCGCGCGCCCGAAACGGTGATTGCCGCGACCGGCGATCTCATCGCCAAGACGATGAAGGAATTTGCCGGCGCCAACACCGATTTCCGCGAACAGCGCCGCGAGAAGTATCTGGCGATGGGCCGCAGCCTCTGACGCCTCTTGGGCGGCGGAACACGGATGGCGGAAGCTCCCTGTCCTTGGCAATGTGGCGGCGATGAGCAATTTCGCCACAAAAATGCCGCCCCATTCGGTTCAATGAAATCACCGTGAGATTGGCCGAGCCTTGCGGTAAGGAATTTTCAAGGTTAACGGGCTTACGGTCCGTCGGTGTTCAGCATGCGGGTTTGGCCGTTTCGAAGCCATTGGCCCGAGAAAAAAGACATAGCCTTGCCCATGTTTGCCAAGCTTGCACGTACTGGAGTCCTTGCCGCCTCGATAGCCGTCGCGGGCTGCAATGATTCGTCGATGAAGGACTTTGCCCCGGAAGCCAACAAGCCGCTGCCCGACAAGATCCTTGCCGACATGAGAGCCAAGGGTATGGTCCGCACCTCCTCGGTGATGGCGCGCATCTTCAAGGAAGAAGGCAAGCTCGAGATCTGGAAGGCCAAGACCAACGGCCGCTACGACATGGTGGCGAGCTATGACATCTGCAAATGGTCGGGCAAGCTCGGACCGAAATACACAGAAGGCGACCGCCAGGCGCCGGAAGGTTTTTACACGGTTCGCCCGTCGCAGATGAATCCGCGCTCGAACTACCATTTGTCGTTCAACATCGGCTTTCCCAACGCCTATGATCGTGCCAATGGCCGCACCGGGCAGAATCTGATGGTTCATGGCGCCTGCTCGTCATCGGGCTGCTATTCGATGACCGACGCACAGATCGAGCAGATCTACGCCTTCGGTCGTGACGCCTTCCAAGGCGGGCAGACCGAGTTCCAGATCCAGGCTTTTCCGTTCCGCATGACCGCGGCCAATATGGCGCGCTACCGCAGCGACCCGAATTACGAATTCTGGAAGATGCTCAAGGTCGGCTACGACAATTTCGAGGTCACCAAGGTGCCGCCGAAGGTCGACGTCTGCGATAAACGCTACGTCTTCAACCAGGTGGCCGCCGATGGGCAGACCTTCAATCCGACCGGCCCCTGCCCGGCGACCACGCAGCCGGATTCGCTGAAGAGCGCCTACAACGCCTATCAAAGCACCTATGACGTGGCCTTCAACAGCGCGCTCAAGGCCAGCGTGCCGCCACCCAAGCCGACGATTGCCGGCATCAAGGAAGCCAGCATCGTCTCCGACTGGTCGAAGCGCCGGGCTCGTGGCGAGCGCGTGCCGATCGATCCGCCGTCGCTCAACACCGACGGTTCGGTGACCGAGACGGCGCGCATGGGCCGCATCGATTCGCCCGCCGGCCGCAAGATGGCCGCGCTCGACGCCGAGAAGGCAGCCAAGCAGAAGGCGGAGGAGCAGAGGCTGGCGGCCATCGAGGCCGCCAAGCAAGCCAAGGCACAGGCGTTGGCTGAAAAGGAAGCAGCCAAGGCGCAAGCTGTGGCTGCAAAGGAAGCGGCCAAGGCCGCCAAGGAAGCTCCCGTCGCCACCGCGACCATCGCTGCCCCAACCGAGGCCGCACCTGCGGCCGAGACGCAGGCTGCAAGTGCCGATGAGAGCCGCGTGACGAAGCTGAAGAACAAGCTGCTCGGCATGTTCGGCGGCTGAATTGGCCAATGCATGTCGACCAAAAGTGCGTAGCGGTTTTGGGTCAACGATATGCGTGACTTAGAACAAGCCGCGGTCTATGACCTGAAGGGGCTGAACTGCCCCTTGCCCGCACTGAAGGCGAAAAAACGCCTGGCCGGTATGCAGCCCGGCAGCAGGCTCTGGCTGGAGACCACCGACCCGCTGGCCGTCATCGACATTCCGGCATTCTGCGCCGACAGCGGTCACCAATTGATCGAGACAGCGGCGATGCCCGATGGCCATCGCTTTCTGGTCGAATGTGGCGAACAGCGCCCGTAAGACTCAACGTCCGGCGATCGCCAGCGGATTGTGTTCCAGCGCCGCGCGGTCGGGCGTGTCGACCGACGGCCGGTTGGTGAAGGCAGCGAACAGCCGGCGCACATAGTCTTCCGGCATGTCGAGCGTAATCAGCACCAGACGCGTGCCGCGCTGGCTGTCCGGCCAGGATGGCAGCCGCACCGGCGGATGCAGGATCTTCTGCACGCCATGCACGACCAGCGGCCGCGATGGGTCCTCCTGCAGTTCGATGACGCCCTTCATCCGCAGCAGGTGCTCGCCATGTGTGGAACGCAGGAGATCGAGGAACATCTCGATGGCTGAAAACGGCACCGGCCCGTCATGCACCAGCGAATGGGTTTTTACGCGCTGGTCGTGGCGATGGGCATGATCATGATGATCATGGTGGCCATCATGGTCGTGATCATGCGCGACCTCTTCGCCGAGCCAGCGCCGCACGTCGGCGGACTTGGTGGCCGGGTTGTAGAGGCCGCAGTCGAACAGCACCGCCACACCGGCTTTCGTCTCCCCGACATCAAGCAGTCGAGCCCCGGGATTGATCTGCCGCAGGCGCGCCCGCAGCGTTTCGAGATCGCCGGGATCGGCGACCAGATCGGCCTTGGAGAGCACGATGCGGTCAGCGACCGCGACCTGCTTGACCGCCTCGACATGCGCATCGAGTGTCGCATCGCCGTTGACCGCATCGACCAGGGTGATGACGCCATCGAGCCGAAAAGCCTGGACCAGGGCCGGATGGCCCATGATCGACTGCAGCACCGGTGCCGGGTCGGCCAGCCCCGTGGTCTCGACGATGACGCGGGCAAGGCGGGCGATGCGGCCGGTCTGCAGCCGATCGACCAGGTCGGCCAGCGTGTCGACAAGTTCGCCGCGCACCGTGCAACACAGGCAGCCGTCGGAAAGCTGGATGATGCCGTCGGAGGCCTGCTCGACCAGCAGATGGTCGATCGCCACCTCGCCATACTCGTTGATGATGACCGCGGTGTCGGCCAGCGCCGGATCCTTCAGGAGCCGGTTGAGCAGCGTGGTCTTGCCGGCGCCGAGGAAGCCGGTCAGCACCGAGACGGGGATCGGGAAACCGTTCATCTGATTCTGCCTTTTGATTTGAGCATGATCTCCAGCGAAAACCGGATTTTTTGGATTATGCTCTAATTCGCGACCTTGGCCGACTGGTCGCCTTGCGCGGCGGCACCCGCGATTTTCGGGCCCGTGCCGGCGGGTACCGGCTTGTCGGGCCGCCAGGTCGGGATCGGCACATCGGCATATTCCTGCGCGCCCTCGTCGAGGATTGCTTTCGGCGCCGGACCCGTGGCGCCGCCAAGGCCGACTGCAACCAGTGTCGGCACATGATCGAGCTTCTCCCGATAAGGCGACTTAGGCCGGTCCTTGGCGGCGGCCGGCGGCGGCGCCTCGGACTGCTCCGCCTTCGTCTTCTTCTTGCAGACCTCGTCATGCATGTCGTTGGGCGAGATCAGATCACCGTAAGGCGCGAGCGTGGTGACGGTGGTGGACCCGGCGGCAGGCGCGTCAAAGCCCTGATCGAGCAATTTGGCAGCGGCTTCGGCACGGCTGACCGCCGACTTCTCGCCAAGCACGACCGCCACCAGCGTGCGTCCGTTGCGGGTCGCCGACCCGATCATGTTGAAGCCCGACGGGCAGACAAAACCGGTCTTCATGCCGTCGGCGCCGGGATACCGGCCGATCAGCAGATTGTAGTTCGGAATCGCCTTCTTGCCGACCGCGAGCCCCTCGATCGAGAACCACGGCGCATATTGCGGAAACTCGCGGCGGATCGCCATCACCAGGATCGAAAGGTCGCGCGCCGTCGTGTACTGGTCGGGCGAGTAAAGGCCGTTCGGGTTGACGAAATGGGTGCCGTTCATGCCGAGCCGGGCCGCCTCGGCGTTCATCCTTTCGGCGAAAGCGGCCTGCGAGCCGCCGACATTCTCGCCGACCGCCATGGCGATGTCGTTGGCCGACTTGACCAGCATCATCTTCAGCGCATTGTCGAGCCGCATCACCGAGCCCGGCTTGAAACCCATCTTGCTTGGCGGTTCGCCGGCGGAATGTTTGGTCACCTTGATCGGCGAATCGAGCTGGACTTCTCCGGCCGCGATCGCCCGGAAGGTCACATAGGCGGTCATCAGTTTGCTGAGCGAGGCCGGATACCAGCGCTTGAACGCATCCTGGTGCTGCAGGATCTGGCCGCTCTTCAGGTCGAAGACCACCACCGGATTGGCCAGCGCCGACCCGGCCAGAACCGACAGCATGATTGCGCCAGCCGGGAATAGTTTGAGGAAATGCCTGTGCCGCATGATCGAATCCGAAATCGCCTCTTGCCCTGATTGCCCCTGGCTCCGTAAGATTTCGTTACGTGACCGCCAGCATAAGGATCCGACCCTCAAAAACCGGACCGCATTATTGCGGTGCTATTTACCCTATGTGACGCCAACATGGCAAAGCGCCTGACAATCACAATTGCAAAGCCCGGGGCACAATTGCAAAGCCTGCGGCACAATTGCAAAGCACCGGCCCATTTGCAAAACCTCAGGCTGAAGCCGGCTGCACCAACAACGAAATGGAACCACCATGCCAATCCTGAACCGCGCCGCCGAAATGCAGGACGAAGTCGCCGGCTGGCGACAGCATCTGCACCAGACGCCAGAGCTGAACTTCGATGTCTTCAAGACCGCGGCCTTCGTCACCGAAAAGCTGAAAGAGTTTGGCTGCGACGATGTGGTGACCGGGCTCGGCAAGACGGGCGTCGTCGGCATCATTCGCGGCCGTCAGGGGGAAGGCCCCACGATCGGTTTGCGCGCCGATATGGATGCACTGCCGCTCAAGGAGATCACCGGCAAGCCCTACGCGTCGACCATTCCCGGCAAGATGCATGCCTGCGGCCATGACGGCCACACCGCGATGTTGCTCGGCGCGGCGAAATATCTCGCCGAGACGCGCAATTTCACCGGCTCCGTTGCGGTGATCTTCCAGCCGGCGGAGGAAGGCGGCGGCGGCGGCAACGAGATGGTCAAGGACGGCATGATGGAGCGCTTCGCTATCGCGAAAGTGTTCGGCATGCACAACATGCCCGGCCTGCCGGTCGGCCAGTTCGCCATCCGTCCAGGCCCGATCATGGCGGCGACGGCCGAATTCACCATCACCGTGAAAGGCAAAGGCGGCCATGCGGCGATGCCGCACGGCACGATCGACCCGATCGTCATCGCCAGCCAGCTGGTCGGCGCCCTGCAGACGATCGCTTCGCGCAGCACCGATCCGGTCGAGGCCGTGGTGGTGTCGGTGACCAAGTTCCACGCGGGCGACGCTTACAACATTATTCCGGAATCGGCCGAGATCGCCGGCACCGTACGCACGCTGAAGAAGGAAGTGGCCAAGAAATCGGAAGAGCGTATCCGGGCGATCTGCGCGGGGCTGGCTACCGCCTATGGCGCGACGATCGAAGTCGACTACGACGCGAACTACCCCGTGACATTCAACCATGCGGATGAGACGGTCTTCGCCAGCGATGTGGCCGCCGACGTGGCGGGCGATGCCCAGGTGCACCGCGCGATCCAGCCGGTGATGGGCGGCGAGGATTTCTCCTACATGCTGGAAGCCCGGCCCGGCGCCTTCATCTTCATCGGCAATGGCGAGACCGCCGGTCTTCACAACCCGGCTTATGACTTCAACGACGAAGCCATCCCGCACGGCATGAGCTATTGGGTGAAACTGGCGGAGACGGCGCTAGAGCGTTTCATCGCTTGATTGAATCGGAAGGGATTCCCGGTCGGTCGGATTTGTGATTCAAGATGCTGGCTGGA
>NZ_VFVS01000020.1:0-133337 GCF_006442215.1 Mesorhizobium sp. B2-3-11
TCGCTGGACTGCCTTCCCAAAGAATCTCTTCTCAGACCAATTTCAACTCCCAAAACGCCATATGCGATTCCCCTGCCGTTCACGGGGAGAAGGACGCCAGTCGTCCAAAATTCAGACAAATAAAAAGGCGGGATGAATCCCGCCTTCCCATTTCGGTAGCCTGATCGGGAGCGTCCGGTCCGGGCTGGCAGCTATCTGCTGTTCCAGCTTGTCGGGTCTTTCCACTCCGGCGCGCTTCTCGCGCGACCGTCAGTACATCCGTGACTTGCCGCGCGCTCCGAACTCTCGTCCGGCGCGCGCCATTTTCAAAATCAGGCTGCCTTGCTCAGAGAACCAGCGGACGACTTGCCAGTGCGGCGGTCCTGCTCGATCTCGAAGTTGATCTTCTGGCCTTCGACCAGGGTCGACAGTCCAGCGCGCTCGACAGCCGAGATGTGGACGAAAACGTCCGCGCCGCCGCTGTCAGGCTGGATGAAGCCGAAACCCTTGGTGGCATTGAACCACTTGACCGTTCCAGTTGCCATATAAATAGTCCTTCACATTTGCTTTGGTATGACCGGACCGAGGTCCAGCCGGTGTGCATCGAGATTTTGGAGATAGACGTCAGCAAACGCGAAGATCGCGAGGCCCGGATCGATCGGCCGAAATATCAATGGGGCTGATATAGGCTGCTTTCGCACAAAAAACAAGACTGCGTGAAAACGTCGTGATCCGGGGCCGCCCAACGGCCGCCCCAATCTGGTGAAACCGTGGCGCAAGATCGTGCAGTCCCCGGGCGGCGGATCGAGGGGAGGGACCATGAAGACCATCCTGCTTGCCGCCTGCCTCACGCTGGTGGCCGCCCAGGCGCAGGCGATCTCGCGCTACGACCCGACGCGTATGAGCTGCGGCAAGGTCCAGTCGACGATCGCGCGCCAAGGTGCGGTCATCCTGCGCTATCCGTCGGCACGGGTGCCGGGGTTGCCGCTCTACGACCGCTATGTCCAGAGCCAGCAGTTCTGCACCATGGGCGAGGTGAGGACGCGCGCCTATGTGCCGAGCGCCGACACCAGGTCCTGCCCGGTCTATATCTGCAAGCGTCCGGACAATGAGCGTTTCAGGCACCGATTCATCCGGCGCCAATAGGATGTATTGATATTCAGGTGATGCCGGCCTGCAAACCGTGGCTTCCTGCGCTTCCGGTGCTCACAGCGGGAGCGGTTACTGCTCTCAAAACCCGAAGGACACCTGCGCCGGCGGCGGCGGGCCGACGCGCACGCCTTCCATGGCCAGCATCTTTTCCTTGGTGACCGAGCCGCCGGGCGCCGAGAAGCCGCCGATCTTGCCGCCGGCGGCCAGGATGCGGTGGCACGGGATGACCAGCGGCACCGGATTGGCGCCAAGGGCCGCACCGGTTTCGCGCGGCAGGCCGGCATGGCCGGCGCGCTTGGCGAGTTCGCCATAGGTGGTGGTTTCGCCATAGCTGAGTTTTCGTGCCGCGTCGTAGATGGCGAGGCGGAAGTCGTCGATGCCGTCGAGATCGACGGGAAAGCCGGTGAAATCGACGTCCTCGCCCGCGGCATAACCCTTGATCGAGGCGATCAGCTCGACCACCCATAACGGCTGGGCTGTGGAGGTGGAAACGCCGGGATGGCGCATCAGCCGCCGCTCCACCGCTTCGCGGCTGCGTTCGGGCAGGCAGAGCCGGATCAGGCCCTTTTCACTCCAGGCGATGCCCATGAAGCCGATCACTGTTTCTAACACTGCGTGGCCAGCCGTGATCGAAGATGCCGTTTTCATGCTGCGCTCCTTTCCGCAAAGCGGCGGAATCCGGGATTCCCGCCGGTACATATCAGGAACAATATGGCATCGCTGCCTGCATCCCGCCACCCGAAAACCACCAGATGGCCCCGATTGCTACCCACGAATCGCTGGTGTAAGGGAAATCTTAATAACCCGACAAACCGGACTCCGAGCGCGGCTTGCCAGCAAAACAAACCCTTATCGCCATCGGCGTGATCGTGGCGGCAGCCGGCATGAGCGGCTGCACCTCGACCTCGCAGATGAAAGCCGCGCCGTCCCTTACCGAAACCGCGACCACGGCAGGCAGCGACGCCGGCTTCACCGTGCCGCTGCCGGACACGGTTTCGGTGCTGCCGCAATCCTCCGGAATCGCGCCCGTCCAGACCGCTGAGTTGACCCCGAGCCCGGCTACGCCGGCACTCGATCCGGCCGTCCAGCCGGCTGCGGCGACCGCCGCCTTTGCCGGGGTGACCCCAACCTCGCCAGCTATGCCCGCGGTGATGGCCGCCAGTGCCTGGCAGGCGCCTCCGCCGTCCAAGGCCGGCCAGCCGATCGAGGCGGCCGGGACCTACACGACCGCCGGGCTTGTCGTGCCGGCGGTTGCCAAGGGCGGCCAGAAAATGCCCGGCGTGCAGCAAGTAGCCTATGTCGTGCCGCAGAACCCGGCCGCACTGGTGCAGTTCCCGTCGGCGCCCGTCGAGCCGGAGCAGCATGCGACAGGCATGCGCGGCGACGTCGACCGGCTGATCGTCAAATACGCCGCCTTCTACCAGGTGCCGGTGGATCTGGTGCGCCATGTCGTCAACCGCGAAAGCACCTTCAATCCCAAGGCCTACAATAACGGCCATTGGGGGCTGATGCAGATCAAGCATGCGACGGCGCGCGGCATGGGTTATGACGGGCCGGCCAAGGGCCTGTTCGACGCCGAGACCAACCTCAAATACGCGGTCAAATATCTGCGCGGCGCCTGGCTGGTGTCGAACGGCAACGCCAAGAAGGCCGACTGGCTCTACCAGACCGGCTATTATTTCGACGCCAAGCGCAAGGGCCTGCTCGAGGCGACCGGCCTCGGTGTCGACCGCAGGCGCGGGCGTCTTCAGCCCGACGCCTGAGCGCGATGCCCGAACCGCGCCCGCCGGCTCCAAACGACATCCGGCTGCGCAAAATCCTCGATGAGACGCTGGTTGCGCCGCACTGGCCGGATGGCTTTGCCATGCGCTGCTTCGGACATGGCGACGCTCTGCCCCTGCATGCGTTGCTGGGCGAAGTGTTCGACGATGGCACCGACGGCCCCTTCGACGAATGGTGGCCGCGCATTTCCGAAGACCCCGAATTCGACCCGGCGTTGTGTTTCCTCGTCATCGATGCCAAGGGCCGGCTGGCGGCTGCTGCACTGTGCTGGACCTCGGCGTTCGTCAAGGACTTGGCCGTTCATCCCGAGGCGCGCGGCAAAGGGGTCGGCGAGGCGCTGATGTGGCACGCCTTCGCCATTTTTCGCCACCGCGGTGCCGCCCATGTCGACCTCAAGACCAATACGCTCGAGAACGCCGCCGCCGTGCGGCTCTACGAGCGGCTGGGCATGGGGCCCGTCGCCTGGGAAGGCTGACCAGCGACGCTGATCGGTGCCGTCATTGCCACCGGGGATGGCCTGTTCGGGAACCCAAAGCGCTGCTCCGCATTCAATGAACGGTGGGGTCTGACCGGCTGCTGGTGCTGTGCGCCGCCGGCTGCCAAGGGAGATCCACCGATGAAGGTTTTCCACGCATTGCTGGCGTTGAGCGTCGCTGCCGTTCTCGCGGTAGGTTCGGCGCGCGCGGTCGAGCTGTCGATCGTGTCGGGCGACACCGGCAACGGCATCAAGGTGCTGCGCGAGATCCTCGACCGCTATGAGAAAGAAAGCGGCAACCAGGTCACCATCGTCGCCATGCCGTCGTCCGGGACCGACCAGTTCGGCCAGTACAGGCTGTGGCTCGCCGCGGGCAACAGCGACGTCGACGTCTACCAGACCGACGTCATCTGGGCGCCGCAGCTCGCCAGCCAGTTTGTCGACCTGACCGAGGCGACCAGGGATGTCGTGGCCAAGCATTTCCCGTCGATCATCCAGTCGCAGACCGTCGACGGCAGGCTGGTCGCGCTGCCGATCTTCACCGATGCGCCGGCGCTCTACTACCGCAAGGATCTGCTCGACAAATACGGCGCCAAGGTGCCGGCCACCTGGAAGGAGCTGGGCGACACCGCCAGGCTGGTGATGGACAAGGAGCGCGCCTCGGGCAACAGGGATATCTGGGGCTTCGTCTTCCAGGGCAACGCCTACGAGGGGCTGACCTGCGACGCGTTCGAATGGGTGGTGTCGAACGGCGGCGGCCATATCGTCGAGCCGGATGGCGCCATCTCCATCAACAACGCCCGGGCGGCGGCCGCGCTCGACATGGCCAAGGCCTGGATCGGCACCATCGCGCCGCCCGGCGTGCTCGCCTACCAGGAAGAGGAATCGCGCGGCGTGTGGCAGACCGGCAATGCGGTCTTCATGCGCAACTGGCCCTATGCCTATGCGCTGGGCAACAGCCAGGGGTCGCCGATCAAGGGCAAGTTCGACGTCGCGCCGCTGCCGGCCGGCACGGGCGAGGGCGCCCGGCCGGCGGCGACGCTCGGCGGCTGGAACCTTGCGGTCTCGAAATATTCCAGGCACTCGGACGCGGCGATCGAACTGGTCAAGTTCATCGCCTCGCCGGCAATGCAGAAATACCGCACGCTCAAGACCGCCAACCTGCCGACCATCCAGGCGCTCTATGACGATGCCGACATCGCCAGGCAACAGCCGATCATTCCACATTGGAAAGGGGTCTTCCTCAATGCCGGGCCGCGGCCCTCGGCGGTGACCCGGAACAAGTACAACGAAGCGTCGAGCCAGTTCTGGAACGCCGTGCACAAGACCTTGTCCGGCGAAGGCAGCGCCGCCGACAACCTGGCCGATCTCGAGGCGACACTAACCCGATTGAAAGGCAAGGGCTGGTGAGCGCGCACCCGGCTGATGCGCGCTCTGGTTCGCGCCTGATGCGCCAGCGCGTGCGCTCGGCATGGCTGTTCCTGGCGCCGATGCTTCTGGTGCTCGCCGCCGCTGCCGGCTGGCCGCTCGCGCGAACGGTCTATTTCAGCTTCACTGATGCCTCGCTGTCCGATCTCGACGCCCGCCAATGGGTTGACCTCGCCAATTATGTCTCGGTGCTGCGCATGCCGAGCGGCAGGATCATCTATGACGGGCTGCTTCTCGATCCGGTCTGGTGGAGCGCCGTGTGGAACACCGTGCGGTTCGCGGTGATTTCGGTGACCTGCGAGACGATCCTCGGCATGGTCGTCGCCCTGGTGCTCAACGCCGAATTCCCAGGGCGCGGCATCGTCAGGGCGGCGATCCTCATCCCCTGGGCGATCCCGACCATCGTCTCGGCGAAGATGTGGCAATGGATGCTGAACGACCAGTTCGGGATCATCAATGTCGTGCTGATCAATCTCGGGCTGATCGACCACAAGATCGCCTGGACCGCCAGCGCTGACACGGCGATGGCCGCGGTGCTGATCGTCGACATCTGGAAGACGACGCCTTTCATGGCGCTGCTGATCCTGGCCGCGCTGCAGATGCTGCCGCGCGAGATCATCGAGGTCGCCAGGCTCGACGGCGCCAATCCATGGCAGATCTTCTGGCGCGTGACCTTGCCGCTGATCCGCCCGGCGGTGATGGTGGCGGTGATCTTCCGGGCGCTCGATGCGCTGCGCATCTTCGACCTGATCTATGTGCTGACGCCTAACAATGCGCATACCAAGTCGATGTCGGTGTTCGCCCGCGAGAACCTGTTCGAATTCGACAAGTTCGCCTATGGCTCGGCCGCCTCGACCCTGCTCTTCCTCATCCTCGCTTTGCTCACTATCCTCACCATCCGCATCGGCCGGATAAGCCTGGATGGAGGCCGCTGAGATGTGGCTCCTGAAGCGCGCGGCCTTCTATCTGCTGATCGGGGCAATCGTTCTCATCGCGGTGTTCCCGTTTTATTATGCCATCGTCACCAGCCTGAAATCGGGGACCGCGCTGTTCCAGGCCGATCTGTGGCCGAAGGCGCCCAGCCTCGGCAATTATCGCAATGTGCTGGCCGAAGGCGCCTTCGTGCACAACCTCCTCAATTCGCTGATCGTCTCGGGCGCGGTCGTGGCGCTTTCGCTGTTCCTTGGCGTCACCGCCGCCTACGCGCTGGCGCGTATCCGTTTTCGAGGCCGCTCGGCGTTGCTGTTCGCCATCCTGTCGGTCTCGATGTTCCCGCAGGTAGCTGTGCTGGCCGGGCTGTTCGAGCTGGTGCGGATGTTCGGCCTCTACAATTCGCTCTTCGCGCTGATCTTCTCCTACATGATCTTCACCCTGCCGTTCACCGTCTGGGTGCTCACCGCCTTCGTCCGCGACCTGCCGGTCGAGGTCGAGGAGGCGGCGATCCTCGATGGCGCGACGCCATGGATCATCATCACGCGCATCTTCCTGCCGCTGATGTGGCCGGCGCTGGCGACCACCGGGCTGCTGGCCTTCATCGGCGCGTGGAACGAGTTCCTGTTTGCCCTGACCTTCACCTCCAACGATGCGCGGCGGACCGTGCCGGTGGCGATCGCGCTGCTCTCCGGCAATTCGCAGTTCGAAATCCCCTGGGGCAACATCATGGCGGCCTCGGTGATCGTCACCGTGCCGCTGGTGGTGCTGGTGCTGATCTTCCAGCGCAAGATCGTCTCCGGCCTGACCGCCGGCGGAGTGAAGGGGTGAGGCAGTTGCGGGCGCGTAAAAATGTCGGACCCGGTTACGGCGAAACGTCCTTGGGTCGTAGAGCACCCTGCCGGGATGCCGGCGCGACGACTTGAAGGAGCCGATCATGATCACCTTTCCCAACGAATCCGCCAAATACCGCACCGCGCGCGAAAAGCTGCTGAAGAAGGAAATCGAGCTGCGCCGCGCCATGGAAGCCGTGGCCGAGGCGCGCCGGGCGCTGCCGCCGGGCGGGCTGGTGCCGCAGGACTATGTGTTCGATGGGCTGGATATGTCAGGCAAGACCGCGAAGATAAAACTCTCGGAGTTGTTCGCGCCCGGCAAGGACACGCTGATCCTCTACCAGATGATGTTCCCGCGCCATCCGCAGGAGACGCGCGACGTGGCAACCAGCGGCGGCACGGCGAAGCTCGCCCGGCCCGACCAGCCATGCCCGTCCTGCACCGCGCTGCTCGACCAGTTCGACGGCGCGGTCGGCCATCTCGAAGCCGCCGGCTTCAACTTCGCCGTCGTGGCCAAGACGGCGCTCGAAAACCTCCTCACGCTCGGCCGCGATCGCGGCTGGCGCAACATGCGGCTGGTGTCGTCGGCCAACAACAGCTTCAAACGCGACTACAACGCCGAGGATGCCGACGGTGCGCAGATCCCGCTGCTGTCGGTGTTCCACCGCGACGGTGACGGCATCAGGCATTTCTGGTCGTCCGAACTCGGCTTCGCGCCTACGGAGCCCGGCCAGGACCCGCGCGCCATCGGCACCTGCGAGATCCTGTGGAACCTGATGGATTTCACGCCGGAGGGCCGGCCGAACTGGAACGAGCAGCTGCAATATAGCGAGGCGTGCTGCCACTGAGGGGCCTGGCGCAACTTCGTCTCGCCTGCGGCGTTGGAACCCCGAGGGAACCATTCCGATCGGAGATCCCAGATGAAAATGTTCCTGACCATGGCCGCCGTCGCGCTGACCGCCGTCGCGCCCGTCGCGCTTGCCCAGACGAACGGCACCAGTTCGAACGCGGTCGCGCCCATGTTGCCCGACAGCAAGGTCGACACCCCGACCTTTGTCGGCACCGTGCCCAGCGCCAATGAATTCGAGATCCAGTCGAGCCAGCTCGCCGAACAGAAATCCGCCTCGGCGGACGTCAAGGCCTTCGCCGGCCAGATGATCAAGGACCACACCAAGGCCGGCGAGGACTTCAAGCAGGCGCTGAGCAAGGGGCAGACCACTGCCTCGGTCAAACCCGCCGGACCCGCGCTGCAGCCCAAGGACCAGCAGATGCTGGACCAGCTGAAAGGCGCCAGCGGCAAGGAATTCGACCAGAAATACGTCATGATGCAGACCGAGGCCCACAAGCAGGCGGTCGCCCTGTTCAGCACCTATGCGAAATCCGGCGACGACCCCGCGCTGAAGGAATTCGCCAAGAAGACGCTGCCGACGCTGAAGGAGCATGAGAAGCACGTGAAGGAGCTCGGCGCGGCGCATTAGGGGGATGGGCGAGCTGTTCGGTCAAGGGCAGGCCACCCTTCTGGCTGGTGGAGACCTCCTTCATTTCGTCATCCACGGGCGGAGCAAGGAGCGCAGCGACGCGGCGCAGACCCGAGGATCCATGCCGGGACTTCAAAGCGTCGCTACGGTTCGTAATTCTGCTCCGCTGCGTCCCCGATTGATGTCGCGGCATGGATCCCAGGGTCTCCGCGACGCCGCTCCGCGGCTGCTTCGCCCTGGGATGACGAAGTTGGGGTGGCTTCGATCAATCTCCATGTCACAAAGCTGGCAAACCCCCACCCCGCAAGAAGCCCCTGTGCCTGCACCCGCCATGCGCTAGACTGCGCACATCACCCGGGAGCACCCATGCCCAAGATCGACCTCGCATCCGTGCCCGTCCGCAAGGGCTCCGGCTATCCCGCACCCTTCGACGCCCCTTGCGCCGACCGCACCCGCCGCCGCCTTGGCGATGCCGGCGGGCTCACCGATTTCGGCGTCAACCTGATGACCTTGCCCCCAGGCGGCTGGTCGAGCCAACGCCACTGGCACAGCCACGAGGACGAGCTCGTCCATGTGCTGGAGGGCGAACTGGTGCTGGTCGAGGATGGCGGCGAGACGCTGCTCAAGGCCGGCGATAGTGCTGCCTTCGCCAAGAACAGCGGCAACGGCCACCATATGATCAACCGCGCGCCGGTTACCGCGCGCTACCTGGAAGTCGGCTCGCGCAATCCCGACGATGTCATTACCTGTTCGGACATCGACATGATGAGCCCGAGTTCGGACGGGCGCTTCCTGCACAAGGACGGCACGCCCTATCCGGGGCAGGGATGATGGCTGGACCATGCGTCGGCGCTGGCGTTCCGCCCGTGCCGGGATAAGCTGCCTATGACCGCGGGAGTCGACGCCAGCCCCCTCATCCGGCCGCTTCGCGTCCACCTTCTCCCCTGCAGGGGAGAAGAGACTGGCGCTGGCGCTCGTAATCTCGTCTCCCCACGGGGGTCCGAAGGACGGGCGAGACAAGCGGCTCGCCCGGAAGCCGAGCGGAGCGGAGGCTGAGTGAGGGGGGTTGGCGCCAGCTTGGCCAACAAGGGAGCACCACCATGAAAAAAGAAATCATCGAAGTGCCCGTCATGTCGGACAAGGTGCGGGCGCTGGGCCTGCCCTGTTCGACGGCGGTGAGGGCCAACGGTTTCGTGTTCATCTCGGCGACGCCGCCGGTGGACATGATGACCGGCGAGATGGTGCGCGGCGACATCGAGGTCCAGACCGAAGCATCGCTGAAGGCGCTGAAACATTGCCTGGAAGCGGCCGGCACCTCGCTTGAAAACGTGGTGATGGTGCGCATCTACGCTGTCAACTCCGGCTTCTACACCGCGATAAACAGGGTGTATGCCCGGTACTTTTCGACGAACCCGCCGGCGCGGAGTTTCGTGCCGGTGGCGTCGTGGCCGATGGAGTTTGATATTGAGATTGAGTGCGTGGCTGTGGCGTGAGTTTTCCGTCGCGAACCAGCATCCATGCTGGTTGTTTCCTGAGATTTTGAGTCTGCAAAACGCCGCTTCAAGGTGACGCGCGGTTTGCATTGAGCAGCGACTTCCGGACGGCAATGCCGAGCGCTGGCGTTCAGACTGGAGCGAGATCAGCTTGCCGCAACCACAGGGGAGATCGTCATGACCAAGGAAATCGTCGAAGTGCCGGTGCTGTCGGCGGCGGTGCGCGCGCTCGGCGTGCCGTTGTCGCTGGTGACCAAGGCCGCCGGGCTGGTCTTCGTCTCCGGCACGCCACCGCTCGATCTTTTGACCGGCAAGCTGGTCAAGGGCGACATCGAGGTGCAGACCGATGCGTCGCTAAAGGCGTTGAAACATTGCCTGGAAGCGGCCGGCACCTCGCTCGACAATGTGGTTATGGTGCGCATCTACGCCGTCAACTCCGGCTTCTACAACGCCATCAACCGGGTCTATGCGCGGTATTCCCCGAAAACGCGCCATCACGGACATTTGTGCCGGTGGCGTCCTGGCCGATGGAGTTTGATATCGAGATCGAGTGCGTGGCGGTTGGGTGAGGGGGCAAGCGAACCAAATCTCGCTAAAGGCTATCAGCTTGACATTTCGCGCTTCAAGCGCCCAGCTGCTCCGCCACATCACGGCTCAATGGCGATTGATTTTCTTCTTCAATTTCCAAGCATAATAGATTTTTGAATCTCTTAATTCTTCGGGCTCCTGCAATCTTTCTCTAATTGCAGGTATTAACGTGTCGGTTATATGTTTCCCTCCAAAGGCCGCGACCACTGCACCGAGTATAGCAGAAATTCCCCCAGTGGCTGCTGCCGCCACAGCATGAAATGCTGCCTTGCCGCCTCCGTCAATAAGATTCCTGTTTTGGGATCGCCGATTTTTTTGCACGATCTTCTCCATTTTCGCCTCTTCATCCTTAAAAAGAAGCGTGACATCGTCCCCTGACTTAACGCCATCGCCTATTAGTTTTCGAAAATCATGAAGGTGGTGCCATTCGCTATCTCTGAATTTCAATATATCTCTGATATCATTTTGGGCTATAAATGGGTAATTTAGATCTATATTTTTTGAAAACCCGCCACTTCCAAATACTTCCTTCATTATCTCGATTTGTTTTGTTGTTGTTGATATATTATTTATATTAAATTCGCTCGCTGTTTTGTTAGTTTGTATTATGTCGTTCGACAGGAAAGTGGCTGGGCCCGTAGCAGCTCCAATTTCTATGACTTGTTCCTTCGTCAGAATTTGATCTTTTTCAATTCCTTTCATGGATGCAGGAAATTTATCGCCGCTATAGTGGAAGCCGCCGTTAAAGTGACCTACATAATCTGCCGAATTTCTTATGGAGAATTCTAACGCTCCGCCTATTTTTCTATCAAAAGTGACCTGTGCTTCTTCAAGGAATTTATTTGTAATTATAAAGTACATATCTTTAATGTCAGTTGATTCAGAGAAAAATCCAGAGAGTCCTCTATTGAAGCAACTTCTGCAGAGATTGTATGTCGAGAAGTCCGTGAATGTTATTATTTTCCGTTCAACTAGAGGATGAACCGATAAGAGCTTGGTGAGATAATAGGATATTTCTCTAATTGACCCTGATGATGGTCTTTTATTTTCCATCCCCCCAAAGAATGGGTTAAATAAAACAAATTCATCGGCATACATGGCCGCAAAAGATGCGGCAGTGCCAAAAGCGTTGTCCCGACATTGAAAGCTGGAACAAGGATAGGGCAAGCCCGACATTTCGGTATTACCGACAAAGCAGTACGGGGAAGCCTGAGATACGGGCTTTGGCAAACTAGATTTAACAGCTTCGACGAGTTCGAATAGCTTTTCTGGAGTTAGGGTCAAAAGTCTGTCGTTTAGCGAACTGGCGTCCCCGACGTCTCCTAACCCAACAGCATCATCGATAATCTCAAGGTATTTCATCTGAATCAGCCCCCGAACGTGAAGAGAAAATATATCCTTATGTTCGGTGATTTTCCAACCTTCGAGTTGGATGGGGCTAGATCATAGCATTGCCGTTCTCCAACGTCGCGGGGGAAACTGGACATGCCGGTGCTGCGGACTGTAAGTTAAAACGGTTCGGTTTTGCACCCCTAAGTAAAATACTCCTGCAGCGGGCTTACCTCCAGGCTCCCCGCCTTCAGCGCCGCGATCGCCTCGGCCACGGCGGCAGCCCCTGACAGCGTGGTATAATACGGCACCTTCTGCATCAGCGTTGCCCGGCGCAGCGATTTGGAGTCCGACACCGCCTTCTGGCCATCAGTCGTGTTGAAGACGATCTGGACCTGGCGGTTGCGGATGGCGTCTTCGATGTGGGGGCGGCCTTCCAGGACCTTGTTTATTTTCTCGGCCACCACGCCGTTTTCGGCGAGGAAGCGCTGCGTGCCTGATGTCGCCAGCACCTTGAAGCCGAGGCCGGCGAGGCGCTTGACGGCCGGCAATATGCCTTTCTTGTCCTCGTCGCGCACCGAGACGAACAGCGTGCCTGAGCGGGGCAGGTCGACGCCGGCGCCGAGCTGGCTCTTGGCGAAGGCCAGGGCGAAATCGCGGTCGAGGCCCATGACCTCGCCGGTCGAGCGCATTTCCGGGCCGAGCAATATGTCGACGCCGGGGAAGCGGGCGAAGGGGAAGACGGCTTCTTTGACCGCGATGTGGCCGGGGTTCCGCGGGTCGGGCATGGCGCCGTAGTGGGAGAAGGCGTCTTCCAGCGTCTCGCCGGCCATGATGCGGGCGGCGATCTTGGCGATGGGACGCCCGATGGTCTTGGCGACGAAGGGCACGGTGCGGGACGCGCGCGGGTTGACCTCCAGCACATAGACCGTGCCGTCCTTGATCGCGTATTGCACGTTCATCAGACCGCCGACATTGAGCGCGCGGGCAAGGGCCGCCGTCTGGCGCTCCAACTCGTCGACGAGGTCCGACGGCAGCGAGTGCACCGGCAGCGAGCAGGCCGAGTCGCCCGAATGGATGCCGGCTTCCTCGATGTGCTCCAGAATGCCGGAGACGAAGGTCGCGTGGCGATCGCAGAGGCAGTCGACATCGACCTCGATGGCGCCACTGAGATAGGTGTCGAACAGCAGCGGGTTCTTGCCCAGCAGCGTGTTGATCTGGCCGGTCTTGTCGTTGGGGTATTTCTGCTTGATGTCCTCCGGCACCAGGCCGGGCACGGTGTCGAGCAGATAATTCTGCAGCATGCCCTCGTCATGGATGATCTGCATGGCGCGGCCGCCGAGCACATAGGAGGGGCGCACCACCAGCGGGAAGCCGAGCTCGCCGGCGACGAGGCGGGCCTGCTCGACCGAATAGGCGATGCCGTTCTTCGGCTGGCTGAGGTTGAGCTTGTGCAGCAGCTTCTGGAAGCGGTCGCGGTCTTCGGCGAGATCGATCATATCGGGCGAGGTGCCGAGGATCGGTATTCCGGCCTTCTCCAGCGCGTCCGCCAGCTTCAGCGGCGTCTGGCCGCCGAACTGGACGATGACGCCGACCAGCTCGCCCGAGGCCTGCTCGGCGCGCAGGATCTCCAGCACGTCCTCCGCCGTAAGCGGCTCGAAATAGAGCCGGTCCGACGTGTCGTAGTCGGTCGACACGGTCTCGGGATTGCAGTTGATCATGATCGCTTCATAGCCGGCATCGCGCAGCGCGAACGCCGCGTGGCAGCAGCAATAGTCGAACTCGATGCCCTGGCCGATGCGGTTCGGCCCGCCGCCGAGGATGACGACCTTTTTCCGCGCCGACACCTGCGCCTCGTTGGCGAGCGTACCGGCGAAGGGCACTTCATAGGTCGAATACATGTAGGCGGTGGGCGAGGCGAACTCGGCGGCGCAGGTATCGATGCGCTTATAAACTGGATGAACGTCGAGCTTTTCACGAATCTTCTGAACGACTTCGGCGTCGGTCTTCGTCAGCGACGCGAGGCGGGCGTCGGAGAAGCCCATGGCCTTGAGCATGCGCAGGTTGACGGCGTCCTGCGGAATACCGTGCTCGCGGATGCGGGCTTCCATGGCGAGGATGCCGGCGATCTGTTCGAGGAACCATGGGTCGATCTTGCACATGGCGTGCACGTCTTCGAGCGACGTGCCCATGCGGATCGCTTGCGCCACCATGCGCAGCCGGTCGGGCGTTGGCGTGCCCAAGGCGGCGCGGATGGCGTTGCGGTCGTCCGGGTTGTTACCTAGCGCATGGCCAAGGCCAGGGATCTCGATCTCGTCGAGGCCGGTGAGGCCGGTCTCCAGACCGCGCAGCGCTTTCTGCAAAGACTCCTGGAAGGTACGGCCGATGGCCATGACTTCGCCGACCGACTTCATGGCGGTGGTCAGCACCGGCTCGGCGCCGGGGAACTTTTCAAACGCAAAGCGCGGGATCTTGGTCACGACATAATCGATGCTCGGCTCGAACGAGGCGGGCGTGGCGCCGCCGGTGATGTCGTTCTCCAGCTCGTCCAGCGTGTAGCCGACGGCAAGTTTGGCGGCGATCTTGGCGATCGGGAAGCCGGTCGCCTTGGAGGCGAGCGCGGATGAGCGCGAGACGCGCGGGTTCATCTCGATGACGACGAGGCGGCCATCGGCGGGGTTGACGGCGAACTGCACGTTGGAGCCGCCGGTCTCGACGCCGATCTCGCGCAGCACCGCGATCGAGGCGTTGCGCATCATTTGGTATTCCTTGTCAGTCAAGGTCAGCGCAGGGGCGACGGTGATGCTATCGCCCGTGTGCACGCCCATCGGGTCGATGTTCTCGATCGAGCAGACGATGATGCAGTTGTCCGCCTTGTCGCGGACGACCTCCATCTCATACTCCTTCCAGCCGAGCACGCTTTCCTCGATCAGCACTTCGGTGGTCGGCGAGGCGTCGAGGCCGGACTGGACGATGTCGTAGAATTCGGCCCTGTTATAGGCGATGCCGCCGCCGGTGCCGCCCATGGTGAAGGAGGGGCGGATGATGGCGGGCAGGCCGACATGGTCGAGCGCTTGTGCCGCGATCGCCATGCCATGGCTGATGTAGCGCTGCTTGCGGTCGCCTTCGCCGAGGTTCCAGCGGGTTTCCAGCGCGTCGAGTTCGGCGTCGAGATTGTCCGGCTTCTCGGCCTTCAGCGCGGCGCGCTCGGCCTCATGCGTCTTGCGGTCGGCGTTCTTGACGTCGGTGGCGTTGGCCAGCATCGACTTCGGCGTTTCGAGCCCGATCGTCTTCATCGCCTCGCGAAACAGCGCGCGGTCCTCGGCCTTGTCGATGGCATGCGCGTCGGCGCCGATCATCTCGACATTGTAACGCTCGAGCACGCCCATGCGGCGCAGCGACAGGGCGGTGTTGAGCGCGGTCTGGCCGCCCATGGTCGGCAGCAGCGCGTCGGGCCGCTCCTTGGCGATGATCTTGGCGACGACTTCGGGCGTGATCGGTTCAATATAGGTGGCATCGGCCAGTTCCGGGTCGGTCATGATGGTGGCCGGGTTGGAATTGACCAGGATGACCCGAAAACCCTCTTCCTTCAGCGCCTTGCAGGCCTGGGTGCCGGAATAGTCGAACTCGCAGGCCTGGCCGATGACGATGGGGCCGGCCCCGATGATCAGGATCGACTTGATGTCGGTGCGTCTTGGCATGTCTGTGAATTCCGTTCGGCAGCGGGCTTGCACAAAAAAGCCGGGACGGGAAGACCCGGCCGGTTGTGCTCGCGATTCTGGTATCAGGCTAGGAGGGCCTTATAGGGAAGAGTTTTGCCCGATGTAACCCCGAAAATGAAGGGTTCACAGCGCCAAGCAAACAAGCGCCTCATTCCCTCGCGCCAGCGTCCTAATCCCCCAGCACCACCGTATCCGCGATCTCAAACCGCTCCGCCACGCCGATGCGGATCATGTTGAGGTTGCCTTCCCTGGTGAAGCGGAAGTTGCTGCCGGCGTCGGAGCTTGCCGGCAGGCCGGCATCGAAGGAGATGACGCGGCTGCCGCCATCGGGCCAGGTCACGGTCACGTCGGCCTTATCAGTGCCCTTGCGCGTCACGCTCGCCGCGCAGGGCGCCATGGGCTGTCCAACGTAGCGGGCGCAGGGAATTTGCAGGGTTCCATTCGCCGCCAGCGCCAGGCCATAGGCATCCTGCATGGCGATCTCCGCCGCGGATTTTGGCATGGGTTCGGGACTGGCCGGCTGGCTCGCGCCACCCAGACGTGCGGTCAGGTCGGGCGTCGCGTCGGCTTCGGCGGCCATGGCGTCCGCCGCCTGGTCGGGCACCGTCGCCGGATTGAGGGGCACGAGATAGCGGGCGGGGGCCCAGCCGGTGGCTTTGGGGTTGTCGGACTCGATCTTGCACCAGGGATGGCCGTCAATGTCGTTGCAGCCGAGGTTTCTCACACTCGCACCGGCAGCCAGGCGGGCCTCGGTCTTGCCGATCGCCGACGGTTTGGCGCGGATATTGAGCAGGTCGTCGGGGGCGAGCCCGATGACGACGGAGATGAACGGCGCCTCTTCGGCATGCGCCGGGACAACAGACGGCCACGCCGCCATCAGCAGCGGAGCGGCAATCAGCGCATGCAAACTTTTTCGGAGCGTAACTGTGCGCCTCATCATTTGGCCGTGCGCCGTACTCAAATCACCATGCCGCGGCGGTCTCGCCGCATGTCCGGCCGGTTTTATAAGGGACGGCGCGCCGCCATGTAAGCCGGAAAATTCAGCCCAATCATGATGGCAAACCATGGCGCCGCGTGGTGCGGTTCAAGGATTACGGCCGCGCCGCTTCCGGCATGAAGCCGGTGCGCAGGCCGTGCGCCCATTCCGGGCGTCCCGCCTGTTCGGCCTGCCGTGCCGCCGCTTCGTGGTCGTAGTCCACCGCGATCATCTCGAAGCGGTCCGGTTGACCGGCGCCGCCCAAGGTGACGATGCCATAGCGCGCATGCGGCGAGCCCTGTTCGGAGACATGCGCCGGCGGCGTGTCGTCGTCATAGGCGGGGCAGCCGATGCTGCCCGGGTTGAAGATGACGGGACCATCGGGAATGCGGATCAACTCGGCCCGGTGGCTGTGGCCGCAGAGCGCGATGCGGCAGGCCGGGCCGAGCCCCTTCAGCCGGCGCCGGATCGTGGCCAGCGGCGCGCGCACCAACTGGCCATCGACGATCGCGTCGAGCAGGTATTTCTCGTCGTGATCGGGGCGGGCATGGAAGGCGATGACGCCAGGTGCGATCTCAAGGATCAACGGCTGGGCGAACAGTGCATCGCGCTGCGCTGGCGTCAATCGCTGCTGCGCATAGACGTCGGACGCCCACATGGTCTCGTCGGCCGGATCGGCGGCGACGCGGCGGTCATGGTTGCCACGCACCGTCGGCAGCTTGAGCGCTTCCAGCCGTTCCATCGTTTCGCGCGGCCAGAGCGGACCCGAAACGCTGTCGCCGAGATTGACGGTGAGGTCAGCGCCGCCGCGATGCCTGAGATCGTCGAGCACGGCCTCGAGGGCGAGAACGTTGCCGTGGATGTCGGCGAGAACGGCGATGCGCATGAGGAGCTTCCGTGGGTGGGCGGCAGGACTTGGTTCCCTCACCCGCTTCGCGAGGCAAGGAAAAGCTTCAGGCCGGCACTTCCAAATCATGACCGCCGACCGCCGGCAGGGCGGCGTCGTCGGCGGCCGCCGCGATGACGCTGTCGAGCAGGCCGGGGAAACGGGCGTCGAGGTCGGCGCGGCGGAGCGTGATCATGCGGTTTGTGCCGACCACTTCGGTGCGGGTGACTCCAGCCTCGCGCAGTTTGGCGAGGTGGTAGCTGAGGTTGGTCTTGGAGGCGAGGTCGAGAAAGCGGCTGCAGTTCAGCGGCACGCCTTCCTTGCTGGCGAGATAGCGCACGATGGCGAGCCGCGTCGGGTCGCCGAGCACGCCGAGCACGATGGGCAGGCTGATCTGGTCCGCATTGGGGTGTGGCAAGCTCATGGCTGGAACCTAAGCGCAGTTCGGGCCGATTTCAACGCGTCGATCCTGCTCAGCCCATACACACGGTTTCTCCACTTCATGACCGTCCTGACACAGTGCTGTCAGCATGGTTCTGCTATTTTGCCATGGCTCATTGACATGATGCCCTTTTATGTCCAATTGTTCAATAACTTTTGAACTAAGGACGCTTTCCCATGGACAAGAGAATCTTCTGGCTTGCGCTTGGATCGTTTGCGATCTCGACCGAAGGCTTCGTCATCTCCAGCCTCCTGCCCGATATCGCCAGGGATGCCGGCATCTCGGTGCCGCTCGCCGGTACGCTGATCACCGCCTTCGCGCTCGCCTATGCGATCGGCACGCCGATCCTGGCAACGCTGACTGGTGAATGGGACCGGCGCCGCGTCATCCTGTGGACGCTGGTGTTCTTCGTCATCGGCAACGTCGTTGCCGCCCTGAGCTCATCCTTCGAAGTGCTGCTCGTCGCACGCATCATCATGGCGCTGTCGTCGGGTCTGTTCGCGGCGACCGCGCAAGGCACGGCGGTGGCGCTGGTCGATGATCATCACCGGGCCCGCGCCATTGCCGTCGTCGTCGGCGGCACCACGGTTGCGGTCGCTGTCGGTGCGCCGCTTGGCGCGCTGGTCGCGGCCATCGCCGGCTGGCGCGGCACTTTCTATGCCATTGCCGGCCTTGGCGCGCTCGCCGGCGCCATCCTGTGGTACCGGCTGCCGCGCGGCATCATCGGCACCAGGCTGCCGCTGAAGCGCCGGCTGGCGGCGGCCATGCGTCCCGGCGTGATGCCGATCCTGGTGACGACGGTGCTTGCCCTCGTTGGTGCCTTCACCGTGTTCAGCTTCATCGCGCCGCTGGCCATTGAAGGCGCCGGGCTGTCGCCGATCGCGCTGCCGGGCATGCTGCTCGCCTTTGGTGTCGGCGCCGTCATCGGCAATATTGCCGGGGGCCAGGCAGCCGATCGTTTCGGCGCGACGCGCACTGTCGGTTGGTCACTGGCGCTGAGCGCGGCCATGCTCGTCACCTTCTCGCTGATCCCGACCTTCCTGCCGCATCACCTCGCCGGACCGGCGCTGATGGGCATGATGGTGCCGTGGGGCATCGTCGGCTGGGCCTTCCCGCCGGCGCAGGCGAGCCGCATCATCAAGCTCGCACCCGACGCGGCCCCGATCGTGCTGTCGCTTAACGCCTCGGCGCTCTATCTCGGCGTGGCGCTCGGCGCGGTGGTCGGCGGCGCAGTGCTGCGCTACGGCGCGCCGGCCGATCTCGGCCTGATCGCGGCGGCCTTCCCGGTCATCGGGCTCGGCATCGTTCTGGCCGGGCGGATGTTTGCCAGACCGGTGGCGATGCCGGCTGAATAAGACCTGGAATTGAAATGATGCCGGCCGCTCTTCAGTCAGGCGGCCGGCGGCATATCGAAATCCAGCGCGCTGATGTCGTCCAGCACCGCGCGGAGGTTTGCCGCCTGATTCTTGCCCACCACCGCTTCGAAGCGTTGCTGGGCGACATGCCACAGTTTCATCACCTGATCGAGCTTGACGAGGCCTTGCGGCGTCAGCCGCACCCGCTTGATGCGGCGGTCGGCCGGGTCGGCGAAGGTCTCGACATAGCCGTCGCGGATCAGGGGCTTCAGCGTGTGGCCGAGCGCCGACAGATCCATGATCAGGGAAGCCGCTATGGCGCCCATGGCCGGCTCGTTGCCGATGTGGATCTGGTAGAGCAAGCCCTGCTGCGTGGCCTTGAGACCCGAGGGCGCTAGCACATCGTCATAGTACTGGCCAATCTTGCGCGTTGCGCGACGCAGCATGGCGTTGTTGCAGAGCGTCAGTCCGGACGGGGCCTCTTTCGACATGATGGTTCCTTGGCAGCGACGACATTCTGTCCGGCTGCTGCCTGATAAATATTCCCGGATGTGCTCATTGACAAGATAGTGGCATATGCCTATTTCGAGAAAGGTGGCATATACCACTAAATCAATCAATCGGCTTGCCAGCAAACCGAGAGGCCAATGCCTGCGATGCCTCGGCTAGGTCGAAGCAGCAATTTGAGATAGAAGGAACAGGATTATGAGTGGACAGACAAACAAGGGCACGGCGGTCGTCACCGGCGCTTCATCGGGTATCGGCGCAGTCTATGCGGACCGGCTGGCGGGGCAGGGCTACAATCTGGTGCTGGTGGCGCGCCGTGCCGACCGGCTGC
Organism: Mesorhizobium sp. B2-3-11; assembly: GCF_006442215.1. Taxonomy (NCBI): domain Bacteria; kingdom Pseudomonadati; phylum Pseudomonadota; class Alphaproteobacteria; order Hyphomicrobiales; family Phyllobacteriaceae; genus Mesorhizobium; species Mesorhizobium sp. B2-3-11. The sequence continues at coordinate 19,687 of NZ_VFVS01000020.1, forward strand.
AGGAGCTCGCTGAGAAGCTGCGCCATGCCTACAGCCGCAAAGTCAGCGTGATCGCAGCGGACCTGTCCGACGACGACGATGTGCGCCGTGTCGAGCAGGCGATATCGGCCGACGAAACCGTGACGCTGCTGGTCAACAATGCCGGCCTTGGGGGCCAGGCTGTGGTGGCAACCGCCGATGCCGACGCCGCCGAGCGCATGATCAAGGTCAACGTCGTGGCGCTGACCCGGCTGACGCGCGCCGTGCTGCCCGGGCTTTTGGCGCGCAACCGTGGCGCCATCGTCAATATCGCCTCGGTGCTGGCCTTCGACACCTCGTTCGGCGGTATCTACAGCGGCACCAAGGCCTATGTCGTCAACTTCACCGAAGCCCTGCATCGCGAGGTCGCGGGCACCGGAGTGACGGTGCAGGTGGTGCTGCCGGGCGCGACACGGACCGATTTCTGGGAGCTTTCCGGCGGTGATATCGATACCCTTCCGAAGGAGATCATCATGACCGCCGACGATATGGTCGATGCCGCCCTTGTCGGCCTGGCGCGGGGCGAAGCCGTCACCGTGCCGGCGCTTGCCGATACGGGAAAGCTGGACACGTTCCTCGGCGCCCGGCAGGCCTTCTACGGCAGCCTGCACGCCGACAAGCCGGCGGCTCGCTACGCCGCTTGAGGCTGGACGGGAAGGCTGGCGCCGACTTTGCAAGACTTAGGTTCCTCGCCCTCGCAACGCGGGGGAGAGGAAATGGGTATGCGCCTTACGCCGACCGCCACATCGGGATGATCGAGGCGGCGAGCACCAGCGCCAGCACGATGTTGAGCGCGCGCCATTGCCACTCGGTCTTGAGCAGCCGTGCCAGCACCATGCCGGCCACGCACCAGACGGACAGCGAGATGGCGGCGGTGAGGCCGAAGGTCGAGCCGAGCAGCAGCGCCAGTTGGCCCGGCCCGTCGGCAAGCGCGGCGAAGGAGGCAGCCGCGCCCAGCCCCATCGCCCAGCCCTTCGGGTTCATCCACTGGATGCCGGCGCCGCCCAGGAAACTGTTGGGCCTGGCCATGGCCACATCGAGATTGGGCGGCCCGGCGCGGCCGATCTTGATTGCCAGCCAGACGAGGTAGAGCGAGCCGGCGATCTTCATGGCAAGCTGCAGCGACGGCATGGCAAGCAGCAGGCCGGCAAGCCCGGCGGCCGCCGCACCCGTCACGGTCGCGAGGCCGGCAGCACTGCCGATCATCAACGGGACCGAGCGGCGAAAGCCGAACTGCGCGCCTGAAGCGGTCGACAGGGTGGTCGCGATGCCTGGTGTGGCAGTGGCCACGAAGGCAAACAGGATCAGCGGCAAGATAGGCTGGAGCATGGGAACGTCCTTTGTCGAAGCCCCATGGTAGACGCCGGCTCGCATCAGTAAATGCAATGTTTGCGATGATCAGCATTAGCCTCTATAATGCTGGAATGATCCGCAATCTCGATACCAGCCTCGTGCGCACCTTCGTCACCGTCGCCGACAAGGCCAGCATGACGGCGGCGGCCAACGCGCTGCACCTGACGCAGGGCGCCGTCAGCCAGCAAGTCAAGCGGCTGGAAGAAACGCTCGGCTGCAGCCTTTTCGAACGCGACCGGCGCGGTCTGCGCCTGACCCATTCCGGTGAGCGGCTGTTCGATAAGGCAAGGCGCCTGCTGAGCCTCAATGACGAGATCTGGACCGACATGATGGGGAGCGCGGTGGCCGGCCAGGTACGGCTCGGCGTGCCCTACGATCTTGTCGGCACCTTGCTGGCGCCGGTGCTGAAGACCTATGCCGAGGCCTATCCGCAGGTCGAGATATCGCTGGTCTGCGCCTCCTCGCCGGAACTGGCGGCAGCACTTGCTGCGGGAACCATCGACCTCGCGGTGATCGAGGAGCGGGTCGGTCCGACGTCAGGCGAATGCCTGGCCATCGACCGGCTGGTCTGGGTCGGGGCAAGGGGCGGGGCGGCCCGCGCCAAGCGGCCGCTGCCGGTCTCGATCGTCGCCGACACCTGCGCCTTCCGGCCGGTGGTGCTGTCGGCACTCAACGAGCATGGGCTGGAATGGCGCAGCGTGTTCGAGAACGGCAACATCGACGCGACCACGGCGACGGTGCGCTCGGACCTCGCCGTCACCACATGGCTGGCTTCCACCGTGCCTCCGGATCTCGACATATTGCCGTTCGACGCCGGCCTGCCGCCGCTGCCGAATTTTGCCATCAACCTGCATCTGCCGAGGCATGGCGTCGGGCCGGCGGCGCAGGAGTTCGCACGGCATATCCGTGAGGGGCTGGGGCGGCGATTGCAGGCGGCTTGAGCAGTCGCGTCTAGCTGGTCACAAGGGGAGAAGGAAGAGTCATCGATGTCATGGCTAATTGCCAATGTTGGAGAGTGGCAGAGCCGAATGCGCCAGGCTCCACCTTCTCCCTTGTGGGAGAAGGTGGCCTCGCGAAGTGAGGTCGGATGAGGGTGTTCCAGCTTGATGCCAGAGGTCGAATTTACTTCCAGTTCTTGCGCCGTTCGAGTTCGGCGTCGGAGGGTTTGCCCGTGACAAAGGAGCCGACCTCGATTTCGCCCGCGCGCTCGTACGTCGCCATGATGACGCCGGTGGTGGAAGCCTGCGATTTGACAAGCTTGAAGGCGGCCGGCATCGCGGCATCGCCGAACAGCCGCTTGCCCTTGCCTAGCAACAGCGGGAACGTCATCAGCCGGATCTCGTCGATCAGCCCGTTGGCGAGCAAAGTCTGAATGAGATTGCCAGATCCCTGGATGAGCAGGTCAGGTCCATCTTCCTGCTTGAGCCGGTGCAAAGTCGCGATGATATCGGGCCCAAGCGACTGCGTGTTCTGCCAGGTCAGAGTGTCCGGCCGATGCGTCGCCACATATTTGGTCGCGGGGTTGAAGGCATCCGCGATCGGATCTTTCTGGTACGGCCAATACGCGGCGAAGATGTCGTAGGTTCTGCGGCCGAGCAGCAGGGCGAAGGGTTTGGAAAATAGGTCATCCATTGCCGCGCCCGCCTCCTCGTCAAAGTAGTGGAAAGTCCAGCCGCCGAATTTGAAGCCGCCGACCGGATCTTCTTCCGGTCCACCGGGTGCCTGCATGACGCCATCGAGGCTGACGAAGGTTGCGGCGGTGATCTTTCTCATTGTGCTCTCCCTTGCTTTCGTCCACGCCGTCGCGGCCGGACTTCAGTCCAAGGACGGACCAGCCGCGCCCATCCCGACAGCGGCCGCGAATCTGGTTCGCCACCGATGCTTAATCACGCGCGCTCGGGGCTTCCGACGAGAACCAGACATGCTCGAAGATTGCCGTGGCGGTGCTGTCTGGCTGCCTATCCTCGATCAGCCAGATCGAGCGGCTGCGCGCGGCCTCTTCGCGTGTCGGGATCTTCGCGGCGGAGTCGGCGGTCGACGCGCCGACACAAGGGATGAACCACGAGCGCATGAACGGGTGGCAGGCGAAGCCTTTTTCGCCGCGGGTCACCATCACCGCGAACGGAACGCGCTCGGCCGGACGCCACGGGAAGATCATGCGGCCGCCGGGGCGCAACGCCTTCAGCCATCCGGCGGGAGGGGCCACGACACCGGCGTTGACATAGATGATGTCGGATGGTGGCAGGGGCGAGGTCACGGCATCGCCATGGACAACAGTCGCATTGCCGTAGGCTTCGAGATTTTGCCGGGCCAGCTCTGCCAGCTTCTTGTCGAGCTCGAAAGCGGTGACGGTGCCGCCCGGCGAAACCAGCCTGGCCAGCACCGCAGTGTAGTAGCCGGTGCCGGCGCCGATATGACAAACGGCCTCGCCGGGTCTCGGCGCAAGCTTTCCGATCCACATGGCGTGCAGGAACGGCTCGCCATTGTTGATGCCCTTATCGTCGTCGAGCGCCACCAGCACGTTCTGGTAGATGTGGGCCGGATCGGCGCTCGGCGTCGTGATCTTGCCGTTGCCGGCGATGATCGTCCAAGGTCCGGGGCCGAGAAAGGCTTCGCGCGGCACTTCGGCGAAGACCGTCTGCAGGCGCGGATCGGGCGATCCGGCATTTGCGGCCATTAGCCGCGCGTAGAATTTCCTGAAATCTTCGATCCCGGTCATGACGAGGGAGAAGATAGCGCGGATCGCCGATTTGTCGCGGGACCATCTGCGGCCGGACTGTGTGAGAAGAAGCACGGGGCGGGAGAGCTCCCCGCCGTGTTTCATCGTTTGAAATTCGAGGTTCCTGCAGCTCTACTGCATTTGCGTTTGTGCACAGCGTGCCAGGTTGGCCCTGACCACCAGGTGATGAAAAGGCCTGATCGCGTTGAGATAGGTGAAGCCCAGGGCATTGTGGGTATGCACAACGGTTGTCGCGATGATCAACGTGCCCGTTGGAGAATGGCGTCGGAGCAGAGATAGACGGAAGTCCAGGTGTCGGTCATCCGTACCGAGCACGATTTCGTCCTTGCCCTCCCAGTGCACCGGGAAGAAGTCCACCCGTTCACGGCTGTCCTGGAACGTCCTGACCGTGTCGGAGGTTTTGATGCCGAAGGGCATAACCATGGCGTCGCGCAGCGCGATCAACGCCTTTTGCCACACGGGTGGATTGACGAGTATCCGCGTCGCCAACTCGCGCATGCTCGACTGTTCCGATGCACTCAAGTCAATGCTGTAGCTATCGAGTGAACTGGCGTTCTCGTACCAGCTCGCAATGATACTTTCCGACGGCGGCGTTGTCCGGCGTACCTGCGGTTTGCGGTCTAAACCCATGCTGAAAGCTCAATCATGGCAGCTGACCAAATAGCGGTAGGACTACATGCCTTAGAACGAAGCCGATCGAGAACGATATAATATGGTGCGTGAGCGCTATACAAGCGGCGCGGTCGCAAGCCGATGATGGATCTTAATTTCGAGTCAGGTTCTTAGCCAACCCCGGACATGGTCTCGTAGAGCAGCTTGAAATTGAGCACCAGGATGATGGCCGCGACCACCCAGGCCAATGCCGCCACGCCGCGCGGGATGGCGAGGTTGCCCATCTTCTTCTTGTCGGAGACGAACTGCACCAGCGGGATGACCGCGAAGGGCAGCTGCATGGACAGGATCACCTGACTGAACACCAGCAGCTGGCCGGTGCCCTTCTCGCCATAGAGCGCGGTGACGACCACCACCGGAACGATGGCCAGGCCACGCGTCAAAAGACGCCGTGCCCAGCTGGGGATGCGCAGGCGCAGAAAACCTTCCATGATGATCTGGCCGGCCAGCGTCGCCGTCACCGTCGAGTTGAGGCCCGAGGCCAGCAGTGCCACGGCAAACAGGATCGAGGCGATGCCCAAGCCAAGCAGCGGCGACAGGAGCTGGAAGGCCTGGTCGATCTCGGCGACATGATGGTGGCCGGTGTCGTGGAAGGCGACCGCCGCGACGATCAGGATGGCGGCGTTGACGAACAGCGCCAGCATCAGGGCGATGGTGGAGTCCATCGTCGCCCATTTGATGGCATCGCGCTTGCCCGCGTCGGTGCGTTCATAGGCGCGGGTCTGCACGATCGAGGAATGCAGATAGAGATTATGCGGCATGACCGTGGCGCCGATGATGCCGATGGCGATGTAGAGCATCGCCGGGTTGGTGATGATGTCGGAGGACGGCACGAACATCGAATGCAGGATCGTGCCGGCCGGCGGGGCGGCAACGAAGATCTGGATGGCAAAGCAGCTGAAGATGATGATCAGAAGCGCGACGACGAATGCTTCCAGATAGCGGAAACCCTTGTTCATCAGGAGCAGCACCAGGAAGGCGTCGAGCGCGGTGAGCATGGCGCCGCCGATCAGCGGGATGCCGAACAAAAGCTGCAGCGCGATCGCGGTGCCGATCACCTCGGCGAGGTCGCAGGCGATGATGGCGAGCTCGCAGGCGATCCACAGCACGAAATTGACCGGGCGCGGGTAGTAAGCGCGGCAGGCCTGGGCGAGGTCGCGGCCGGTGGCGATGCCAAGCCGCGCGGCCAGCGCCTGCAGCAGGATCGCCATCAGGTTGGACAGCATGATGATGAACAAAAGCGTGTAGCCGAACTGGGCGCCGCCGGCGAGGTCGGTCGCCCAGTTGCCCGGGTCCATATAGCCGACCGAGACCATGTAGCCCGGGCCCATGAAGGCGAACAGCCGGCGGAACCAGACGCCTGACGTCGGCACCGCGATGGTGGAATTGACCTCGCGCAGGCTGGGCTGATCGTCTTCCTCCCGTCTGGCGAGCCGCCATGTGGACCGGGGGGCTGTGACGTCTGCTTCTAACATGAAAAGGCTTTCCGCGGCTTCCGGAGGATATCCATAAGCTACGCCATGGCTCAACATTATGCAATAGGCTATATTTCATTGTCGGTGCTTGTTGCGAGGGCGGGCGACCGGAGACGCCGATTGCGCCTCTCGTGGAATGCAAATAAACGGCCTGAAGAATCAGAGCCCGTGCTATAAAAGCAGCGACGGCTAAACTTCCGAGGAGGAGCGCGCATTGGCGCTGAAGAACAGACCGGCTCCGCGTGAGCCGTTGCTCGATGCCGATATCCATTCGGAAGGGTTCCGGCAGACGCGCGAAGCGCGCCGCAGCGCGCTGGTCGAGGATTATGTCGAGCTGATCGCCGACCTGATCGAGGACGGCAATGAGGCGCGCCAAGTCGACATCGCCGCTCGTCTCGGCGTCGCCCAGCCGACGGTGGCCAAGATGCTGACGCGGCTCTGCGCCGACGGGCTGGTGTCGCGAAAACCCTATCGCGGCGTGTTCCTGACCGAAGCCGGCCGCAAGGTCGCGGAGGAAAGCCGCATTCGCCACCAGACGGTGGAAGCCTTCCTGCGCTCCCTCGGCGTCAGCGCCGAGACGGCGCGCATCGACGCCGAGGGCATCGAGCACCATGTCAGCGCCGAGACGCTGGAAGCGTTCCGCAAGGCGATGACGGCCCGCTGAAAGGCGCTTCATTGCCGAGTTTTCGAACACGTTGCAGCATTTCGCGGCGAATAGGATTCGCCCGATCTGCCGTAAGCTTCTGATTTTATGCATGTCGTTATTCCGGAACCGAGGACACTTCCGGGCGACATGCTTTAGTTGCTGGAACCGTCGGCGCTTATGCGCGTTGGCTCTCATCGCGCGCTTGTTGCGCGGCAGGGAGGAAGCTATGGGCGTCGAGCAGGCACCGACCGCAAAAGGCAAGCAGGCAGCCACAGGATTGAAACAGGCGGCCGCCAGGGACCAGCGCAAGACCGAGGCCGAAACCGGACATTCGCTGAAGAAAGGCGCCGATCGTTTCGAGGAACGTTCGAAGAGCTCGGACGGCAAGAGCGCCGGTGCCAAGCAGAAAGAGTAGGCGGCGGTAATTCCGGATCGATGCAGATGACGATCGAGTGGCGCCCGCCCGAACGCTTTGTCTTTCAAGGACATTCCATCGCCTGGGGCGTGATGGGGGAAGGACCGCCCGCCGTCGTTCTCCATGGCACGCCCTTCTCCTCGGTCGAGTGGCGCCGCATCGCGCCATGGCTCGCCAAGCAGCGACGCGTCCACTATTTCGACATGCTTGGCTATGGCTGGTCGGACAAACCGGACGGCGACGTGTCGCGCGGCATCCAGAACGAATTGTTCGCGGCGCTCTGTGCCCACTGGAAGCTGGAACGGCCCGACGTGGTCGCGCATGATTTCGGCGGATCGACCGCTCTGCGCGGTCATCTGCTCAACGGGTTAAATTTTCGCTCGCTGGTGCTGATCGATCCGGTGGCGATCAGCCCGCAAGGCTCGCCGCTGGTCCAGGCAGCCAAACAGAACGAGAAGGTTTTTGCCGAGCTGCCCGCCTATGTCCACGAAGCGATCTTGCGCGCCTATATCAACGGCGCGACGTACAATCCGTTACGCAAGGACGAGATGCAGGCCTATCTGCGTCCATGGCTTGGCGACGAGGGCCAGAAGGCATTCTGGAGGCAAGTCGCACAGATGGATGACAAATACACCGAGGAGGTGGAGTGGCGATATGGCGAAATCCGGTGTCCGGTCACCATCCTCTGGGGCGACAATGACGATTGGATCCCGGTAAAGGACGGCCGGGAGCTGGCGCGGCGCATTCCCGGCGCGACGTTTCAGACAGTCCCTGATGCCAAGCATCTCGTCCAGGAAGATGCGCCAGAAGCGATCGCCGCTACGGTCCTTCAGTTCTGGCGGAGCATGGAAGCCGGCTAGGACTGTTCAGCGTTTGATAGAACCGCCGGACCGGCCTAATTTCCTTCGCTGGTCTTCGGCTCTTCGGCGATCTCGCGCTTGACCGTGTCGCGCACGCTGGCCAGCGCCACCAGCAGCGACAGGAAACCCCGATCGTCCTCAAGCCTCGAACCCCTCCCGATGCCAGCGATGCTACAGGCCTTGTGCGCTCCCGGCCAGTGCGGTGAGACGGCGATGCCAAGGCTCCCATGCCCATGAAAAATGCTGTGACTTGGAGCAGCCGTTGCGATAATTGTTTGGTGGATCGGCTGGCCGAGAGATCGGCAGGTCAATCGGAAGTTCGCAGCACGAGGAATTGCCATGCTCTGGAGAGGCCGTCGTCAGAGTGACAATATCGAGGACGACCGCAGCGATGGTGGCGGCGGCGGGATCGGTGGTGGTGGCGGCCAGTTCCGCATCCCGATCGGTGGCCGCGCCGGTGGCGGCGGCAGCATATTCCTCGTCATCCTGGTGGTGCTGGCCGGCTGGTATTTCGGCTTCGATCCCTCGGCAATCCTGGGCGGCGGCGACGGCGGCCTGCTGCCGGGTGGTGGCGGCCAGATATCAGACAATAGCGGCAGCCAGGACAGCGGCGGCACCCCCGCCAATGACGAGATGAAGCAGTTCGTGGCGACCGTGCTCGCCGAGACGGAAGACACCTGGACCGGCATCTTCAAGTCGCAAGGCCTGACCTATGAGGACCCCAAGCTGGTGCTGTTTTCCGGCCAGGTCCGCTCGGCCTGCGGTTTTGCTTCCGCCGCGGCCGGACCGTTCTATTGTCCGGGCGACCACAAGGTCTATCTCGACATGACCTTCTTCCAGCAGCTCGACCAGCAGTTCGGCGCTTCAGGCGAGTTCGCCCGTGCCTACGTCATCGCGCATGAGGTCGGTCACCACGTGCAGAACCTCACCGGTATCATGGGTAAGTTCAACCAGATGCGCCAAGGCATGAGCGAAGCCGATGCCAACCAGCTGTCGGTGCGCATCGAGCTGCAGGCCGACTGCTTCGCCGGCGTGTGGGCGCATTACACCGGGCAAAAGGGCATATTGGAGCAGGGCGACTTCGAAAGCGCGCTGAACGCGGCCAAGCAGATCGGCGACGATACGCTGCAGAAGAAGATGCAGGGCTATGTCGTGCCGGAAAGCTTCAACCACGGCACCTCGCAGCAGCGGCAGACCTGGCTGACGCGCGGCTACAAGAGCGGCAAGCTGTCGGACTGCAACACGATGACTGGTTCGCTCTAAGCAGTCGTTTTCGGATAAGGACCTGGCGGCAAGACGCCGTCAGGGAGTGTCAGGATCAAAGCTTCCTGCCTGTTCCCGCATTGTTCCTTTTCGCCGGCTCGCCTATAAGGTGCGTCCGCCCGCGCCCCAGGGCGGCCAGAGGAGCTTGACCCATCATGATCGACCCCAAGACCGCCAGGCGGGGCCTTGCGCTCGTTTTCACCACGCTGCTGCTCGACATTATCGGCTTCGGCATGATCATGCCGGTGCTGCCGGCTTTTCTCAGAGAATTGACCGGCGTCGGCATTAGCGAAGCGGCGATGGAGGGCGGCTGGCTGTTCTTCGTCTATGCGGCCATGCAGTTCTTTTTCGCGCCCATCATGGGCGGCCTGAGCGACCGGTTCGGGCGGCGGCCGATCCTGCTCGCCTCGGTGCTGACCTTCTCCATCGACAATTTGATCTGCGCGATCGCCTGGTCCTATCCGATGCTGTTCATCGGGCGTGTGCTCGCCGGCATTTCGGGCGCCAGCTATTCGACGACGTCGGCCTTCATCGCCGACATTTCGAACGACGAGAACCGGGCGAAGAATTTCGGCCTGCTCGGCATTGCGTTCGGCGTCGGTTTCGTCATCGGGCCGGTGCTGGGCGGCCTGCTCGGCACATTCGGCCCGCGCGTGCCGTTCTTTTGCGCCGCCGGGCTGGCCTTCGTGAACTTCCTGATCGCGATGTTCTTCCTGCCCGAAACGCTCGATGAAAAGCATCGCCGCCGCTTCGAGTGGAAACGCGCCAATCCGGTCGGCACGCTCCTGCAGATGCGCCAGTATCAGGGTATCGGCTGGATCGGGCTGGTCTTCTTCCTGATGACGCTCGGCCATATGATGTATCCGGCGGTGTGGTCGTTCGTCTCCAATTACCGCTATGGCTGGAGCGAGCAGCAGATCGGCTTCTCGCTCGGCGCTTTCGGCCTGTGCGGCGCGATCGTCATGGGCACGGTGCTGCCGCGCGTCATCCCGAGGCTCGGCGAGTGGAGAACGGCGGTCATCGGCCTGACGTTCACGGCGGCCAGCGCCTTCGGCTATGCCTTCGCCTCGCAAGGCTGGATGGTCTACGCGGTGATCGTCGTCGGCTGCCTGGAAGCTCTGGCCGATCCGCCGCTCAGAAGCCTCGCCGCCGCCAAGGTGCCGCCTTCGGCACAGGGCGAGTTGCAAGGCGCGATGACCTCGATCTTCTCGATCACCTCGATCATCACGCCGCTGCTCTATACCGCGATCTTTTCCTGGTTCACCGGGCCAAGCGCGCCTGTCACCTTCGGCGGCGCGCCCTATCTGGTCGGTGCGTGCTTCCTGGTCCTGGCGGTCATTGTCTTCGTCACCAAGGTGGCTAGGCCGGCGACGGTCATGAATGTCACGAACAATGTCGTGGAAGATGGAGCCCAGCTATGAGCCGAAGGCAAGTGAGGGCCGGCCGGTGGCGTGAGGTCGAGGGATTTGCGATGCGGGGAAGAAGAGCGCCGAGGTTGCGGCAAGCTCACTTCCGATGAGGGGCGGCGCGAGGTCTCTTAGGCCCGCTCCACCAGCAATTCCTCGCCGCGCTTCTGGCGGATCAGGTTGACGAAGCGGCGGAACAGATAATGCGAGTCCTGTGGGCCGGGCGAGGCCTCGGGGTGATGCTGGACCGAGAACACCGGACGGCCGGTCAGCGCGATGCCGCAGTTCGAGCCGTCGAACAGCGAGACATGGGTTTCCTCGACGCCCGCGGGCAGCGAGTCGGCATCGACGGCAAAGCCATGGTTCATCGAGACGATCTCGACCTTGCCTGTCGTGTGATCCTTCACCGGATGGTTGGCGCCATGATGGCCCTGGTGCATCTTGGCGGTCTTGCCGCCCAGCGCCAGCGCCAGCATCTGATGGCCAAGGCAGATGCCGAACACCGGAATGTCGGTCTTGAGCAGGTCCTGGATCACGGGTACGGCATAATCGCCCGTGGCTTCCGGGTCGCCGGGGCCGTTGGAGAGAAAGATGCCGTCGGGCTGCATGGCGAGAATTTCTTCCGCGTCGGTCTTGGCGGGAACGACGGTGACCTTGGCGCCGAGGCCGGCAAGCAGCCGCAAGATGTTGCGCTTGACGCCGTAGTCGATGGCGACGACATGCAGCGAAGGCTCGGCCTGTTCGTCAAAGCCCTCGTTCCACACCCATGGCGTCTCGCGCCAGACCGAGGACTGGCCCGACGTGACCTCCTTGGCGAGATCGAGCCCGATCAGGCCCGACCATGCGGCGGCGCGCCGCTTCAGATCGTCGAGGTCGAAGACGCCATCCGGCGCATGCGCGATGACGGCGTTGGGCATGCCCTTTTCGCGGATCAGCGCGGTGAGCGCGCGGGTGTCGATGCCCGAGAGCGCGACGATGCCGCGCTTCTTCAGCCACTGATCGAGGTGGCCGGCGGTGCGGTAATTGGACGGGTTGGTGACATCGGCCTTGAACACGGCGCCGACAGCGCCGGCGCGGGCGGCCGGGTTGAGGTCTTCGATGTCCTCGCCATTGGTGCCGATGTTGCCGATATGCGGGAAGGTGAAGGTGACGATCTGGCCGGCATAGGACGGGTCGGTGAGGATTTCCTGGTAGCCGGTGAGTGCGGTGTTGAAGCAGACTTCGGCGACGGCGGAGCCGGTGGCGCCGAGGCCGCGACCCTCGATGACGGTACCGTCGGCCAGCACCAGAAGGGCGGTCGGCTTTTCAGTGGCCCAGGCGGGCGTCATCTCGGCCATGGCGGCACTCCTATCAGGCCGCACGCTTCCATAGCCCGGCGGGCCTTCGCGCGGCAAACGGCGCGAAGCGGCGAATTCGCGGCCTCCACGCACCCAAGCTTCAGTTCATGCAAGGCCCAGTACATAGGGGAAGGGAGCAGGGCGGTCAATGATCATGCGAAATGCCGTCGCGATTTATTTCATTGAGGAATATCATAGGCTTGCCCTGGCATATCAGGGTTTGCGTTGGCCTGTCCCCGGCGCTATTGTCCGCGCCGACCGAAGGAGAGAGAGCAATGCGCGCGAAAATCGCCGAATCCCTGAAGACCGCGATGAAGGCGCAGGACAAGCACCGGCTGCCGACATTGCGGCTGATCCAGGCCGCCATCCACGACCGCGACATCGCCAATCGCGGCGCCGGCAAGGAACCTGCCAGCGACGAGGAAATCCTGCAGATCCTGGCCAAGATGGTGAAGCAGCGCGAGGAATCGGCCAAGGCATTCGAGGACGGCAAGCGGCCGGAACTGGCGGCGCAGGAACGCGGCGAGATGGAGATCATCCGTGGCTTCCTGCCGACGCAGCTTGACGATGCGGCAGTCACGGCGGCGGCGCGCGAGGCGATTGCCGCGACCGGTGCGGCCAGCCAGAAGGATATGGGCAAGGTGATCGCCGCGCTGAAGCAGAAATATGCCGGCCAAATGGATTTCGGCAAGGCGAGCGGCATCGTCAAGGGGTTGCTGCAGTAGGGCTTTTACCGTCGCGTCAGCGGCTTCCAACACGGCCACTCACTCGACGCCAAGCCGCGACTTGGCTATTGGGCCGATTTCCGAGGCTCCAACGCGCGGCGCAATGCCGGCGCTTCCTGCTGGATATGGTCCCACAGGCGGCTGGAGATCGGCCCGTGCGGCCGGTCGCGGCGGCGCGCCACCACCAATTCATCGGTGCGGCCCGGCAGATGACTGCCGGCAATCGATAGTAGCTGTCCGCCGCGCAGCTCTTCCGCGATCAGGAAGTGGGGCAGGTGGCCCCAGCCGAGCGCTTGCAGGATAATCTCCTTCTTCATCGCCTGATCGGGGACCAGGCATTGCGGCGCGCCCTCGACCACGAAATAGTCCTGTCGTGGCGAATGCAGGGCGGTGTCGCGCATCACGCATTGGGTGAACGCCTGCATCTTCTCCAGTGTGATCGGTCGTTCGATGCGCTCGGGCAGGAAGCCCGGCGCCACCACGGGAATGAACGGCACCTCGCTGAGGTCGATCCATTCCACCCGCGCATCACCCTTGTCGATCCAGTGCAGGATGAGATCGGCCTTGTCGTCGAAAAGGCGCTCCCACGGGCCGCCGACGGCTTCGAAATGGAGATGCAGCCGGGTGCCGGGGCACTGGGCGAAGAACCGCCCGAGCATGCCCAGTACCTGCGGGCGCGGGCAGATGTCGCCGATCACGACGTGGATTTCGCTTTCCTCGCCCATCGACAGCTGGGCGGCATGGACGCGCAGGCCTTCCAGTTCGCGCAGCATCGATTGCGCGCGAAGGTGGAACGACAGGCCCGCTTCGGTCGCACGCACGCGGTAGCCGCTGCGATCCAGCAGGACGAGGTCGAGCTGGCGTTCGAGCCTGGCGACAGCGGCGAACACCGCGGGATGCGAGCGGTGGAGCATGGCCGCGGCCGGCTGAAAGCCGCCGGTGCGGATCACGGCGTCGAAGCACTGGAGGTCGTGCAAGGTGAATTCGGCCATGTCATCTTTGATTACAGAGATTGTCCGATCTTTGTAATATCACCAAACCCCGGCCACAGCTACGCTTTGCCTTATTCACCGTTCCAAGAGGATTTTCATCATGAGTGAGCTGAATTTCGTGACTGTCGGCGACGGCACGCGCATCGCCTATCGCTTCGACGGCGATGCCGGGAAGCCTGTGCTGGTGCTGTCCAACTCGATCGCCACCACGCTGCATATGTGGGATGGGCAGGTCGGCGAATTGTCCAGGCATTTCCGCGTTCTGCGCTACGACTTTCGCGGCCATGGCGGGTCGAGCACGCCAGTCGGCGCCTATTCACTCGACCGGCTTGGCCGCGACGTGATCGAACTCATCGATGCGCTCGGCCTTGGGCGCGTGCATTTCCTCGGCCTGTCTCTGGGCGGTTTCGTCGGGCAGTGGCTCGGCATCAACGCGCCCGAACGGATCGACCGGCTGATCCTGAGCAACACCTCGTCCCATCTCGGGCCGGCAAGTTATTTCGACGAGCGGATTGCCGTCGTGCGACAGGCGCCGGACATGTCGGAAACCGCCGACGTGTTCCTCAACAACTGGTTCCCCGCGGACATGGTGGCGGCCAACGAACCCGTCATCGAGGAATTCCGCGCTATGCTGCTGGCGATCGACCGGCAAGGCCTGGCCGGCCTGTTCGCGGCGGTTCGCGACGCCGACCTTCGCCGCACGGTGGCGCTGATCTCCCGGCCGACACTGGTGATCGCCGGCGAGCACGACACGGTGACGGCGGCGAGCCATAGCGAGCTGATCGCGGCCGCGGTGCCCGGCGCGAAGCTTGTCGTGCTGCCCGCGGTCCACCTGTCGAACGTGGAATACCCCACCGAGTTCGTGCAGGCCGTGCTCGATTTCCTGCGCTGAGCCGGAGCAGGGCCGTGGGTACGTCTCACGGCTCCTTGCAGATCGGCAGCGGCTGCGCAGGTGGTGCGGGATGATCCTTCTTGTACCGGGCGATGACAGGCTCGAGCATTTTTCGCGGCCAGAATTTCGGCTTTCCGATTTCCTTCAGGCACGATGCGTTCCAGTAGGTGCCTGAGGCGGAATGGCCGCTGGCAACGGAGGCGATATCGCGCGATTCCGGATAGATGTAGAGCGTCGTCGGATTGTCCTTTACCATCGAGATGAGTTGCCCGGCATCGGCCGGCGACCAGCTGGTGCAACCATTGCTGCGGCCGCCGGCATAGTCCACCAGTTTGCCGAACGGCACGAAGCCGTCATGGTCGGCATAGGAACTGTTCGGGGTCTTGCGCATACACATGCCGCGCAGCACCTGTGCCGCGTGGCCGCCGATCACTCGCTGCCTTGCGTTGGCGGCTTCGCCTTCGCCGTCGAACTGGATGAAGGTGCGCTGGAAAGCCACGTCCTGTTTCGCGCCAGTGCGATAAAAGCCCTTGAACGAGGTCTTCGCTTCGCTGGTCATGTAGGCGCCGCCGGCAGTCAGTTCCGAATCCATGGCATTGCCGAAGTTCTTCGCGCAGCGCCTGCCGTTCGAAAAATCGACGGTGCCTTTCAGGTTCCGGCCGCCGCCGTGACCCGACGAAATCGCGCGAAACGACTGGCTGGCTTCGCATACGACATAGTAGCGGCGCCCGAGCACGCCATTGCCCAGATCGCCGGGACGGGTGGCATCCATGGCGAAGTAGCAGGGGTTCCGGACGGCGCCCTGCGCCACCTTCTTCAGGTAAAGCGCGCGCGCCCGCTCCAGCACGACTTGTGAGATCTGGCCATCGCCGTTGCCGACATGGGCCTCCAGCCAGGCCGGAACGGCCGATGGCGCGGCAAAGGACCGGGCCGATGCCGTCAAGGCAACGATGATGGCAAGAAGGCTGAGGGTGACGACGACACCCAGCGGGACAGATCTCAACCGCACCGTACCCATTCTCCTGCCGAAGCCCTTTGTGATTCCCCGCGGAATCACCAGAGGACGATCATAAGACGCGGGGTGTCATCAGGCGAAACACATCTTGTTTAGCGCGTCGGCAAGTATGCGCGAAGAGACCAGGCCGACGCGCAACCATCCATAAGCTGCCATGCTGGGCCAAGGCTTGGGGCGGAGGCCTGCAAACGTCCCCAATTTTCGATCCGCCCGGATTGCTCTTCCAGCCGGCTTGAGCGCCCTGCTGTCGAAGGTTATGCCTGCCTCGTTTATCAGGAGGCATCGATCATGGTCGAGATCGTGAAACCGGCGCTTGAACATCTGCCGTCCTACAAGGCGGCGCTCGAGCGCGGCTGGTCGCCGGACAATGTGCGGCTCCTGGAGGCGACGCGCGAGCAGCTCGCGGCCATAGAAGAAAATCCCATGGCGTTCCTCGCCGACCTCGATGATCCCGAGGCCAAAGGGCCGCCCATCGCCTTGCCCGACGGCACGCAGGTGCCGCGCCTGCCGGGCTTCCGCCGCTGGATCTGGGACGGCGAGGCATCGGGCTCGATCGGCTTTCGCTGGCAGAAGGGCACGGCGGAACTGCCGCCGCACGTGCTTGGCCATATCGGCTACGCAGTGGTGCCGTGGAAGCGGCAGCGCGGCTACGCCACCGAAGCGTTGCGGCTGATGCTGGACGAGGCGAGGGCGGTGGGCCTACCCTATGTCGAGATCACCGCCAAACCGGGCAATCCGGCCTCGCACAAGGTGATCCTGGCCAACGGCGGCAAGCTCGTCGAGCGCTTCGTCGAGCCCTGCCGGTGAAAGCCTCGGCCGACAGCATGGAATTCAGCACCGCCTCCTGCGTCGCTTCCGCCGCCGCCCGGAAGAGAATGTCGATGCGTGCTTCGTTGAGCGCGACCAGCGGCACCAGATCGCGGGTTTCATCGTGGTCGACCGGGTTGCCGGTGCTGAAGGCAATGGCTATGTCGCCGCTGCCATTGCCCCAGAAGGAGCCAAGCCTGGCGATGCCGGCCCCAGTGCGGCGCGCCACACGCTCGAGCTGGCGGTGTTCGAGCGGCACGTCCGTCGCCAGAACGATCATGATCGAGCCGCGTTCGGCCTCGGCCTGCCGCCTGGGGTCGGGCCGGCGTCCATCAGGCAGGACGAGGTCGCCGGGCCTGCCGAAATTCGACAGGACGAGAATGCCAAGATGATGTCCCTCGCCAAGCGCAATTTTCCTGGAGGCCGAGCCTATGCCACCCTTGAAGCCGAAGCAGCTCATTCCCGTTCCGGCGCCGACATTGCCCTGCTCGACCGCGCCCTCACGGGCGTCCGCCAACGCGGCAAGGGCATGCTCCTCCGATATCGCCAGGGCCTGGATGTCGTTCAGCGCACCGTCATTGCATTCACCGACCACCGGATTGACCGTTCCGGTGGTGCGGCCGATATCGGGGTTCTGGCGGATGGCGTCACGGATCAGCGCCGTGGCGCAGGTGCCGACCGAGAGCGTGTTGGTCAAGAGAACGGGCGTCTCGATGGTGCCGAGTTCCTGCACCTGCGTCAGCCCGACCGTCTTGCCGAAGCCGTTGATGACATGGCTTGCCGCCATCACCTTGGTGCGGAACAGGTTTCCGCCATGCGGCAGGATCGCGGTCACGCCGGTGTTGATGTCGCCGTCGCGCAGCGTGCAGTGACCGACGCGCACGCCAGGCACGTCGGTGATCGCGTTGTGCGTGCCCGTCGGCAAGGTGCCGCAGGTCAGGCCGAAATCGGCGACAGTCCTTGCCATGTTATTCGGCGGCGGCCGGTACCGGCGGGCTGATGTCGCTGCGCCGTTCCCAAAGATGGGAGAGTACAGCCACAATGACGGCGACCAGCATGGCAAACGCGCCAACAGCCGGCAGGCTGCGATAGCCGTAGCCGGCATTGAGCATGGCGGCGCCGAGCGACGCGGCCAGCGCGATGCCGATATTGAAGCCGGACGGAATGAGCGAGGCGGCGAGGCCGGAGGCGTCGGCCGTCCAGGACAGGATGCGGGTCTGGATCGGGGTGCCGATGGCGAAGTTGAGACCGCCCCAGACGATGATCGCGACAACCATCGGCACGGGGTAGGGGCTGACGGCATAGATGACAGCCAGCGTCACCGCCTGCAGGGCGAGCATGGTGATCAGCGACGGCATCAGTTTCCAGTCCGACAGTTTGCCGCCGAGGAAGACGCCAAGCGTGGCGCCGACGCCGTTGAGCAGCAGCACCCAGGGCACCAGGTTTTCGTCGAGCCCTGTCACCTCCAGCAGCGTCGGGGTGATGTAGGTGAACAGGCAGAACTGGCCGAGCATCAGCATCAGCATCAGGATCAGCGAGGTCCAGACCTGCTGGCGCGCCAGCACGCGGACCTCGCTGGCTAGGCTCGCCGCCTTGGCCTGATACCCGGTCGTGCGCGGCAACAGGGCCGCCATGGCCAGAGTTGCCGCAACGCCCAGTGCGCCCATCACCCAGAAGGTCGCGCGCCAGCCCCAGATGTTGCCAATGGCGGTGCCGGCCGGCACGCCGATGACGTTGGAGACGGTGAGGCCCGACAGGATGACGGCGACCGCCATGCCACGCTGATCCTCGCGCACCAGGCCGACGGCGACCACCATGGCGACGCCGAAATAGGCGCCATGCGCGACTGCCACGGCAATGCGCAGCAACAGCATCGAGGTGAAGTCGGGCGCCAGCGCGCAGGCCGCCTGGCCCAGGGTGAAGGCGACGGCGAGGCCGAGCAGCAAGGTCTTGCGCGGCAAGGACTTGGTGGCGAGCGCCAGCAGCGGGCCGCCGATGGCGATGCCGCAGGCATAGCCGGAGACGAGATAGCCGGCGGAGGGAACCGAAACGCCAAGCCCTTGCGCCACCTGCGGCAGCACGCCGGCGATGACGAATTCGGTGGTGCCGAAAGCGAAGGCGGCGATGAACAGGGCGATGAGCGGCAGCGACATGAGCAGAAACCCCCGAAATACAGGGCTCAAACCATGGATAGCCCGGGCAGGCAATCCAGAAATTGTCACGGTCGCTTTAGCTTTTCTTGACCAGATCCGTTGGGCACCGGTCCCGTCAGGTCACGGACTTACGTCCGTAAGGAACCTTCAGCCATGCCCGCTCGTGAAAATAATAAAGCAGCGACTTGGTGAAGACCTCCGTTACACCGATGGCGGCCGCAATCTTGACGCTTCCGGTCACCACCAGCGAGATGATCATCGTATCGATGGTGCCGGTCACCCGCCAGGAAAGCGCCTTGGCGAAACTGCGCGAATGGGTTTCCATCGATTTCCTCCCGGTGGAAACGGATTCTTAGCCGACGGATGGGTGGTTAAGCAAAGACTAATTTGGCCGTTCACGGGTGGAATGCCTACCCCTTGTTGCCAAGGTGGATGCCGCCGCGGCGAATCGTTGTCGCCTAGCTGGCCTTCAGCCGTGACCCCGTGAGCAGGCCGCGCTCTTCCAGCACGGGATAGGCCATCGAGGCCAGCAGCGAGTTGATCTGCTTCAGGTCGCGGATGGTATCGAGATGGATCGAACTGGTTTCGACGCTTTTGGCGGTGCCTTCGCGCAGCCGCAGGAAATGGCTGGCGCTGGTTTCTTTTTCGCGGTCGCGCAGCTGGTCCTTCTCCAGCACCAGCTGGCGTGCGGTTTCGGCATCGCGCGAGACCAGCACGTTGAAGGCAAGCCGGGCATTGGCCAGCACTGAGGCGTGGAAGGCGCACAATTCGCTCCAGCCTTCGTCGGTGAATTCCAGCCCGCGTTCGAATTTCTTCTTCACATGGACCAGCATGTTGCGCACGACGATGTCGCCGACCTGCTCGAGCTTGACGCAGGCGCCGATCAGCTCCTGGCAGCGCAGCGCCTCGTCTTCGGTCATCGGGTTCCTCGTGACCTTGGCGAGGTAGAGCTTTATGGCCGCGTGCCTGCGGTCGACACGGTCGTCGAGCGCCGCCAATGCCTTGATCTTGTCCGAGTCGGCGTCCTCATAGAGTTCGATGATACGCTTGAGCATGATCTCGACCGTCTCGCAGACCCGCACCACCTCGCGTGTGGCGTTGGCCAGAGCCTGGCTCGGCACATCGAGCGCGCTTTCGTTGAGCGCCGACAGTTCGACGACGTCGAGCGTGGCGGCCGACGCCGGCTTGGCTCCGAGTGCCACGATCCTTTCGGAGGCTCGGTAGACCAAACCGGCCAGCGGCAGGCCGGCGAGCAGGATGATCACGTTGAACAGGATATGGGCGTTGACGATCTGATCGGCCGCCGTCGGGCCGAGGAAGGCGACATGCGGCCGGAAGATCATGAACAGGATCAGCATGACCAGCGAGCCCAGCCCGCGCATCAGGAGGTTGCCGACCGGCACGACGCGGACTTCGGGGCTGGCCGAGCGTGTCAGCATCGGCGCGATGAGCGATGAACCGAGATTGACCCCAAGGATGAGGACGAGGCCGAGTTCGGGGCTGATCAGACCGCGGCCGGCCAGCGTGGCCATCAACAGCACCGCCGCGATGCTCGACTGGAACAGCCAGGTGATCATTGCCGCCAGCAGGTAGGCGGTAATGGAATCGGTGGAGAAGTAATTGAGGATGACCGGCAGCAACTGGCTGTTGCGCAGCGGCTCGGACGCCTGGCCGATCATTTCGAGGGACAGGATCAAGAGGCCGATGCCGACCAGGATGCGGCCGATCTGGCGCCAGTCGCGCCGCTCGGTGGCCATGAACATCACCGTGCCTGATGTCAGGCAAAGCGGCACCAGCAGCGTGAGATCGAAGGTCAGCAGCTTGACCACCAGAGCCGAGCCGATCTCGGCGCCACGCACGGCCAACTGGCCGGCGGCGCCCGAAACGATGCCGGAACCGGCGAAGGAGCCGACCAGCAAGGTGACGGCGGTCGAGCTTTGCAGCGCGATCGCAAGGCCGGTGCCGGCCAGCACCGCCATGATCGGATTGCGCATGGTGGCGCGCAGACGATGACGCAGCACGTCGCCATAGGCGCGTTCGACGCCGGTCTTGACCATGCGGGTGGCAAACAGCATCAGCGCGACCGCGCCGGCCAGATGCAGAAGGACGACCGAGCCGCTCATCGCCGAGCCTGCGCGCGGGCATGGCGCGCGCTTCGGGCAGCATGGCGACAGGGGGCGAAGACGAGGGCACGAATCATGGTCATGGCAGCCTTGGAATATAGCCGGAATATTTTAGCCGGTTAATAAAAATCTGTTGATTTCAAGGGCCGCCGCGAGGCGACAGCCGGTGTCGGAAAATGGACGGGCCCGCAAATGGTTGCATGGGCCTAAGCAGTGGATTCGGCCGGACCTGCGACGCTTTTGGCGCCCGTCTTTGCGATGATGTTCAAATCTTTGGATTAACCGTCCGAATTCGTTACATAATTGTAATGCCGGCGTTCAGTTTCGGTTCATCCCTTGGCCGCTATTCCCCTGGCATCGACAACCAAGGAGACTTCTGATGAAACGCATTGTCCTTTCCGCTCTCGCTTTCTCGATGCTGGCCGCCACCTCGCTCACCGGCCAGGCAGCGCCGATGAACGCGCCAGTGGCGCCGCAGTCGAACTACGCCAAGGTCGACTGGCAGAAGCCCTCCAACCGGGATGTCAAGAAGCGCGTCATCCAGAAGCGGTTCGTCCAGAAGAAGGTGATCGTGAAGCGGAACCACTGGCGCAACGGCCAGAAATATTCCGGCTGGAGGCAGCACCAGCCGATCCGCGATTATGGCCGCTATGGCCTGCATCGTCCCGGCCGCGGCCAGGAATGGATCCGCGTCGGCAATGACTATGTGCTGGTCGGCATCCTCTCCGGCGTCATCTTCGGCGCGCTTGTCGCGCAGTAATCATCTACGATAGCCGGCATGTCGCCGGCCTTTCGATAGCAGGCGGCCCGCAAGGGTCGCCTTCTATCGCGTGATCTTCGAAGAGACGGATCAAGAGATCATCGTGACCAAGATCGGACCGCGTGGATCGGTATATGATTGAAGGATGCCGGGATGAACAACGTCGCCTATGTCACGACGCCAGGTGGCGAGGAACTGGCCCTCCTGCCTCGCAGCGAACTGGAAGCCCTTCGTGAATCGCTGGAGCATGCGCAGGCGCTTGGCGGGTTTCGTGCCGGGCAGCTTCCCGGTCTTACGCCCGATGAAGCACGAGCACTTGTCGGCGCGGTCTCTCCGCTCGCTTTTTGGCGCAGATACCGCAAGCAGACCCAGGCCGTTCTCGCTGCCTCCGTGGGCGTGACCCAGAACTATCTTTCGGATATCGAGAACGGAAAGCGCGGTGGGGACGTCACGCTTTGGCTGCGGATTGCCCGTGCTCTCGAATTGCCGATCGAGAGTTTGGTCGACGACGGCGACTGACCGGCGGTGCAGCGGGGTCGTCTTGCCCTGTGGAAACCGGGTATGGCCTCTATTGGCGGTCGTCTGAAATCGCGGGCATGATTATATGGTGACGAAACGAGTTCCCCGATGCGATTTCCGCCCGCCTTCCTTGACGAGATACGTGACCGCGTGCCGATTTCGCAGGTCATCGGCCAGCGCGTTGCGTGGGATCGCAAGAAGACCAATACGTCGCGCGGCGACTATTGGGCCTGCTGTCCGTTCCATGGCGAGAAGAGCCCGTCCTTCCACTGCGAGGACAAGAAGGGCCGTTACCACTGTTTCGGCTGCTCGGTCTCGGGCGACCATTTTAAATTCCTGACCGAGCTCGAAGGACTGAGTTTTCCCGAGGCGGTCGAGAAGATCGCCGACATGGCCGGCGTGCCGATGCCGGTTCGCGACGCACAGGAAGAGCGGCGCGAGCAGGAACGCGCCAGCCTGACCGAAGTCATGGAGATGGCGACCGCCTTTTTCCAGGAGCGCCTGCAAGGGCCCGAGGGCGCCAAGGCCCGCGCCTATCTGCGCGATCGTGGGCTGACGCCGGCGACACAGCAGTCGTTCCGGCTCGGCTTCGCGCCCGACAGCCGCAACGCGCTGAAGGAGCATCTGGCGGCCAAGGGTGTGCCGAAAGCCGATATCGAGGCCTGCGGGCTGGTGCGCCATGGCGACGACATTCCGGTCTCCTATGACTGGTTTCGCGACCGCATCATGTTCCCGATCCCGGATTCGCGCGGCAAGATCATCGCCTTCGGCGGCCGCGCGCTGGCCCCCGACGCGCTCGCCAAATACATGAACTCGCCCGATACCGAGCTCTTCCACAAGGGTAACGTGCTCTACAATTTCGCCCGCGCCCGGCAAGCGCTGTCAAAGGGGGCTCTGGCCAAGGGCGGTACGGTCATCGCGGTCGAAGGCTACATGGACGTGATCGCGCTGGCGCAGGCCGGCTTCGAGAATGTCGTGGCGCCGCTCGGCACGGCGCTCACCGAAAACCAGCTCGAACTGTTGTGGCGCATGGCGCCGGAGCCGATGCTGTGCTTCGACGGCGACAAGGCCGGGCTGAAGGCGGCCTGGCGGGCCGCCGATCTCGCGCTGCCATCGGTGCAGGCCGGACGCTCGGCGCGCTTCGCGCTGCTGCCGGAAGGCAAGGATCCCGACGATCTTGTCAAGGCCGAGGGGCCGGAGGCCTTCCGCGCCGTGCTGGCCGATGCACGGCCGCTGGTCGACCTGTTGTGGATGCGCGAGACGGCGGGCGGCGTCTTCGACACGCCCGAGCGGCGGGCGGAATTGGGACAGACACTGCGGGAACTCAGCAGCCGCATCCGCGACGAAAGCACCCGCTATCACTACCAGCAGGAAATGCGCGAGCGGGTGCTGAGCTTCTTCGGCTCCCAGCGCAATGCGCGGCAAGGCCGTCAGGATGGCGGCCGGCCCGGTCAGCGCGGCCAGGGCAAGCCCGCGCCCGGCGGGCAATTCGCCAAGGCAGGCGGCGGGCGCATGGCGATCACCGAAAGCCTCGGCCAGTCGGCGCTGGTCAGGCGCGGCGAGGGGATGTCGGTGCGCGAGGCGACGATCATCGTGGCATTGGTCAACCACCCGGCGCTGATCGACGAGAATTTCGCCCATGTCGAGTTCCTCGACCTCGCCAATTCCGACCTGACGCGGCTGCACGCCGCCATCCTCGACGCGATGGCGCATAACATGGCCAATGACCGCCACGCCGTGGTGGCGACGATAGAGCGCGCCGGCTGCGCCGAGATCTGGGAGCGCGCCGTCGGCCTGATCAAGCGGGCGCGGCAATGGCCGGCGCTGGAGACGGCGGCCCTCGAGGATGCCCGCGACGCTCTGAACCAGGCGTTGCACTTGCAGCGCAGCGCGCGCACCTTACATAAGGAGTTGAAACAGGCGGAAGCGGCCCTCGAAGCGGATCCTTCGGACGAAAACTTCCGCCATCTGATCGAAATTCAGGCGCAATTTCAAGATGTACAAGCGACGGAAGCGCTGATCGAAGGATTTGGCGTTTCGTCGGGCAGGGCTGGGCGAGCCTAGGTGCATGCGAGCGCGAAATGAAGGCGCGGCCACGCTTCCCCTGGGGGCGAGGCGCGCTAAGTCGGGTAATTGATTCGCTTTTTTCATGCGAATCATGCCAGAGGCGCTTGACCTTCGGACAGAATGGCGGAATCAGGACGATTCGAAACGTTAACCCGCACCCGCGTCGACGGGAAACAAGCGATGCAAGGTACTTGGTCACTGGACAGGCGGCCCGCCTGACACAGATATCAGGGTTAATCTGGACTTAATGTATGCCGCCCAAGAGTGGAACCCGGTTTTGGGGCAACGGCATGCACCAAACAAAAGAGTGGATGCAGCTCATGGGCCGGGTGAAGCGCGTTTAGAAAAACGGGCGTATCCGATTTGACTGGTCCGACAGCTGACGCGGCCCCCATGGCCGGCCGCTAGGAGAAGATAAAGACTATGGCGACAAAAGAAAAGGAAGAGGCCGAGACCGAACGCGAAGGCGCCACCGATGGGCCCTTGCTCGACCTTTCCGATGATGCTGTCAAGAAGATGATCAAGGCCGCCAAGAAGCGCGGTTATGTCACCATGGACGAGCTGAATTCGGTACTGCCTTCCGAGGAAGTGACCTCTGAGCAGATCGAGGACACGATGGCGATGCTGTCCGACATGGGCATCAACGTCGTCGAGGATGACGAGCAGGGCGAAGAGGCCGAGGCCGGCGACACAGCCGCCGATGCCGAGGAAGACGCCAACGAGCTTGCCGAGCAGACCGGCACCGCGGTCGCCGCCACCACCACCAAGAAAGAGCCGACCGACCGCACCGACGATCCGGTGCGCATGTATCTGCGCGAAATGGGCTCGGTCGAGCTGCTGTCGCGCGAGGGCGAAATCGCGATCGCCAAGCGCATCGAGGCCGGCCGCGAGACGATGATCGCAGGCCTCTGCGAAAGCCCGCTGACCTTCCAGGCGATCATCATCTGGCGCGACGAGCTCAACGAATCCAAGATCCTGCTGCGCGAGATCATCGACCTCGAAGCCACCTATGCCGGCCCCGAAGCCAAGCAGGCGCCGGTGGTCGAACGTGTCGAGGAAGCGCCCAAGGCCGAGGAAAAGCCGCGCCGCGGACGCGACGATGAAGACGACATCACCAATGTCGGCGTCGATACGCGCGGCATCGGCGACGACGACGAGGAAGACGAGGACGAGGCGAGCCTGTCGCTGGCGGCGATGGAAGCCGAACTGCGCCCGCAGGTGATGGAGACGCTCGACGTCATCGCCGACACCTACAAGAAGCTCAGGAAGCTGCAGGACCAGCAGGTCGAGAACCGGCTGGCCGCCGCCGGCACGCTGTCGCCCAGCCAGGACCGCCGGCTGAAGGAGCTGAAGGACCAGCTGATCAAGGCGGTGAAGTCCCTGTCGCTCAACACGGCGCGCATCGAGGCGCTGGTCGAGCAGCTCTACGACATCAACAAGCGCCTGGTGCAGAACGAGGGCAAGCTTTTGCGCCTCGCCGAAAGCTATGGCGTGCGCCGCGAGGAGTTCCTGAAGGAATATCAGGGCTCCGAACTCGATCCGAACTGGACGCGCTCGATCGCCAACCTGACCTCGCGCGGCTGGAAGGAATTCACCAAGAACGAGAAGGATGCGATCAAGGATCTGCGCGCCGAGATCCAGCACCTGGCCACCGAAACGGCGATCTCGATCCTGGAATTCCGGAAAATCGTCAACCAGGTGCAGAAGGGCGAGCGCGAAGCCGCGATCGCCAAGAAGGAAATGGTCGAGGCCAATCTGCGCCTCGTCATCTCGATCGCCAAGAAGTACACCAATCGCGGCCTGCAGTTCCTCGACCTGATCCAGGAAGGCAATATCGGCCTGATGAAGGCGGTCGACAAATTCGAATACCGCCGCGGCTACAAGTTCTCGACCTACGCGACATGGTGGATCCGGCAAGCGATCACGCGTTCGATCGCCGACCAGGCCCGCACTATCCGCATCCCGGTGCACATGATCGAGACGATCAACAAGATCGTGCGCACCTCGCGCCAGATGCTGCACGAGATCGGCCGCGAGCCGACGCCGGAGGAACTGGCCGAAAAGCTCGCCATGCCGCTCGAAAAAGTGCGCAAGGTCTTGAAGATCGCCAAGGAGCCGATCTCGCTCGAAACGCCGGTCGGCGACGAGGAGGATTCGCATCTGGGCGATTTCATCGAGGACAAGATGGCGATCCTGCCGATCGACGCGGCGATCCAGGCCAATCTGCGCGAGACCACCACGCGCGTTCTGGCCTCGCTGACGCCGCGTGAGGAGCGCGTGCTCAGAATGCGCTTCGGCATCGGCATGAACACCGACCACACGCTGGAAGAAGTCGGCCAGCAGTTCTCGGTCACCCGCGAGCGTATCCGCCAGATCGAAGCCAAGGCGCTGCGCAAGCTCAAGCACCCGAGCCGGAGCCGCAAGCTGCGCAGCTTCCTGGATAGCTGAGACCTGCATCGCATTGGAGATAAAGGGCGCCACGAGCGCCCTTTTTCATAGGCGTGTTCGCTCTTGCGACCCGCGACCTTAGGGAGGATAATTTCGCGTCGGATGCATTTTTCGGGCGACAACCCCGGAAGCCCGCCCCGGTCGAGGCCGTGTCGACAGACCCACGGCCTGAGTGCCGTGCTCCGTGGCCCCGGAGGGAGGTGTGCCATGACAAGCTACATCGTGCTGATGAACTGGACCGAGCAGGGCGCCAAGAACGTGCGCGAATCCCCGAAGCGGCTCGATGCCGCCAGGAAGCAACTGGGCGAGATGGGGGGATCGTTCAAGGCGTTCTACCTGACCATGGGCGAGTACGACATGGTGGCGGTGGTCGAGGCGCCCGACGACGCGGTGCTGGCGCGTTTTTCGCTGATGCTGGCGGCGGCCGGCAACATCAGGACGCGGACGATGAAGGCCTTCCCCGAATTCGCCTATCGCGAGATCATCACCTCACTTGGATGATGAGGTTTTTGCGGACAGCCGGATCAGGTGCCGCCTCAACGGCACGTGATCCGGCGCGCGTTACGACAAATTTGACAGCTGCCTCGGGACAGGACGTCTCGCCGTGGTAGACATGCGGCCAAGGAGAGATCGCATGAACAATTTTTCGATACTGGCCGCCGGTCTTGCCTTGATGTCGTCGATGCCCATCGACGCCGGCGCCGCACAAAAACCGGTCGGCATGGCCAATCCGGCATCGGTCCACTGCGGTGCGATCGGCGGCCGCTTCGTGGTTAGGAAGGACAAGGCCGGCAACGAATATGGGTTTTGCCGCCTGCCCAGCGGTCGCCTGTGCGAGGAGTGGGCGCTGTTTCGCGACAACAAATGCGTCGGGCCCAAGGTGGCGATGCATCGGAACTGACGCATCGGTTGGACAGCGACGCATGCCGTGTCGAGTGGTCTCGTCGATGACATGGCACGCCGCCGTGATAGGGTGAGCCATGCCCGAAGCACATTCCCATTCGCATCTGTGGCCCGGCGTGCCGCTTGCGCTCGGCTCGGCCGCCTTGTTTGGCGCAACGCCGCCGCTGTCCAAACTGCTGCTCGACAACGTCAGCCCGTTCATGCTGGCGGGTCTGTTGTATCTCGGCGCCGGCATTGGCCTAGCGCTCTACCGGCTCTTGCGCGGCGGGGGAGCGGGCGACGGAGAGGCGCGCCTTGCCGCCGGGGATATTCCTTGGCTGGCGCTGGCAATCGGTATGGGCGGCATCGTTGGACCGGTGCTCTTGATGTTTGGCCTCACTCTCAACACTGCGTCCAGTTCCGCCCTGTTGCTCAATCTGGAAGGCCTGGCGACAATGGCGATCGCGTGGCTCGTTTATCGCGAAAATGTCGACCGGCGTCTGCTTTTCGGTGCTTTCGCCATTCTGGCGGGCGCGGTGCTGCTGTCATGGGCGGGGCAAGGCATTGCCTTCAATCTAGGCGCGCTGCTTGTCGCGGGGGCCTGCCTGGCATGGGGCCTGGACAATAATTTCACCCGCAAGATATCGGCGGCCGATCCGGTGGCCATCGCAATGCTGAAGGGATTGGTGGCGGGCGCCGCTAATGTCGGGCTGGCGCTCGCCTCCGGCGCGGCATTTCCCGCCGCGACCACGGTGATGGCCACGGCCGCCGTCGGTTTCTTCGGCATCGGCGTCAGCCTCGTCATGTTCATCCTCGCGCTGCGTCACCTCGGTTCGGCACGCACGGGAGCCTACTATTCGCTTGCTCCCTTCATCGGCGCGTTGCTGGCGATCCTGATGCTGGGCGATGCCGTCACGCTCAAGCTCGGGATAGCCGGTCTGCTGATGGGGGTTGGCCTGTGGCTGCATCTGTCCGAGCGCCATGAGCATGAGCACGACCATGAGGCGCTGGAGCACGAGCACAGCCATGTTCATGACGAGCATCACCAGCACCATCATGACGGACCGGTCCGCGAGCCGCATTCGCACTGGCACCGGCATGCGCCGCTACGTCACAAGCATCCGCACTATCCCGACCTGCATCATCGGCACGATCACGGCTGACCGATGCCCGGCCCCGCGCTGACCGTCTGGTACAACACGCGCTGTCCGGTCTGCGATGCCGGCATCAGCAGGCAGAAGGGGCGGCTGATCGCGGCGGTCAAGGCCGGTCGGGTCGAGTTCCGCGATATCAACCTGGAGCCGGATGCGCTGTCGTCGCACGGCGTCTCGCTGGAGGACATCCGCCGCCGGCTGCATGCCACCGATGCGGATGGCAATTTGCTGATCGGCGCCGATGTGGCGATCGCGGTCTGGCTGTTGACGCCGGGCGAGGGCTGGCTGGCAAGCCTATTCGGCAATCGGCTCATGCTGCCGCTGACCCGCCTTGCCTATGATCGCTTCGCCGATCTGCTCTACGGCTGGAATCGGCGCAAAGGCCGCTGGTAGTCCATTCGCACTCCATCCATTCCTGCCGAGCCTGACGCTTCGAAGCCACGATGTCGCTTGGCTCGTGACCAGATACATCGTAAGATATATCTTGACTCGACGGCACTGCGCGCCTAACTAAGATATATCGTAAGATAGAACTCAAGGAGCAATCAATGCACAGACACGATCATTCCGATCATCATCATTTTGGCGAGCGCATGTTCATGCACATGGCCGGCAAGTTTGGCGGCAAATTTGGTGGCAGAGGGGGCGGCGGCTTCGGTCCGTTCGGCGGTAGGGGCGGTGGCCGCGGCCCGGGCGACATGTTCCGCGCCGGACGGATGCTCGCCGACGGTGACCTCAAGCTGATCACGCTGTCGCTGCTGGCCGAGGCGCCGCGCCACGGCTACGACATCATCAAGGCGCTGGAAGAGCGCACCAGCGGCATCTACAGCCCGAGCCCGGGCGTGGTCTACCCGACGCTGACGTTCCTGGAAGAGGCCGGCTATGCCGTGTCGACGAGCGAAGGCAACAAGAAGGTGTTCTCGATCACCGAGGCCGGGCAGGCGCATCTGGCCGACAACCGCGAAATGATCGACGGCGTGCTCGATCATCTCGAGCGCTTCGGCCGCAAGATGGCCAAGGCGCGCGACTGGTTCGGCTGGAACGATGACGGCGAGGACCGCCGCGGCGGCCGGAGCGGCCGTGGCGAGCGCTCGGAAACGCGTGACGAATTCCGTGCCATCCGCCACCGGCTGCGCGCGGCACTCGGCGACATCGTCGATGCGCCAGCTGAAAAGCAGGCCGAGGCGATCGCCATTCTAGAAGCCGCCGCCGAAGCGCTGGAAGCGCTGTCGCACCGCTGATCTCATGATGTCCGCGCGTCTCTTGAAGCGCGAAAGCCCAACAGAAAAGCCCGGGGAGACCCGGGCTTTTCTCGTCAGGCCATGCCGGCATCATTCCTTGCCGACATATTCGCTGATCAGCTTTTCGTTGCGCGCCTTTTCGATCTTGGCGGTGGTCTCGGCGGAGATGCGCTCGTCGGTGCGGTACTTGACCAGTTCGCCAGGCTGCCGGTGAGCAGCAGGATGCCCATGGCCCAGTAGCCCTTGGTCGACAGGTCGACCGGCGCCAGCCACAGGGACAGGCCAAGCATGAAGTAGGCGGCGCCGACCGAGACGGTGTTGAACATGATGTAGGTCTGATTGCCGTTCATTGTCGTGTTCCTTTGATTGGATCGAAGTTGGGTTTGATGTGGTCGTGGTCAGGTCCAAAAATCTTCAGTTGATGGTCTTCAGGCGCTCGAGCACGCCCCTGGCGCGCACCTTCACCGCCGGGCCGTGCCCGGCGTCAAGAGAATTATGAACGCTGTTCACGATATCCGGCATATGGTAAACGAAGGGAAGTCGGGGGTGCGAAAAAGCGTGCCGTCGAAGGCACGCGCATCCAAAAAGGACTGATATGGCGCTGGACAAGGAAGAGACGGGCGAGCGGGTGCTGGCCATTGCCGAGACGCTGCTCAACGAAGGCGGCATGGACAATCTGAAGGCCAGGACCATCGCCGAACAGGCGGGCATCTCGGTCGGCTCGGTCTACAATCTGTTTTCCGATCTCGACGGGGTCCACCGCGCAGTCAACATGCGGCTGCTCGACCGGCTGGGGATCGCCGGCGCTGCGGCGATGGCCGATCTTGGCAGGCGCGGCATCACCGACGTGCGCCAACGGCTGATGGCGCTGGCCGGCACCTATGTTCGCTTCGTCGAGGCGCATCCCGGCAGCTGGCCGGCGCTGCTTGCCTTCAACAGGCGGCGTCCGGTACTGACCGCGCCCGACGTCTACGAGGCACGGCTCGACCAGTTGTTCGAGATCATCGCCAGCGTCCTTGCCGATGGCGGCTTCGATCTCGACGAGGACACACGCCGGATCGCCGCGCGAACCCTCTGGTCAAGCGTGCATGGCATCGTCACCAGTGGTTATGCGGCAAGGTCCGTGCGCCGGCAGGCGGACGAGATCGACCGGCAGATCGAGCTCCTGGTCACCGTCTTCATCAGGGGGCTGGAACGCGGCGGCACATTCGCGCATGCTGGGCCGACAGCGTCGTGAATCGCATACCGACGGCGATCGCAGGCGGCAAGGAGATTTGAGCGATGTCTTTTCTGAAACGTCTTTTCGGCGGCGGTGGCGGCGAAGCGGCCGAGCCCGCAAGTGCCGCGCCCGCCAAGCAGGTCGAGCACAAGGGTTTTACGATCAGCGCCACGCCCTACAAGACCGAAGGCCAGTACCAGACCTGCGGCGTCGTCTCCAAGGAGGTCGATGGCGTGGTGAAGGAGCACAAATTCATCCGTGCCGACCGTTTCGCCGGACTGGACGACGCCGTCGACATCTCGATCAAGAAAGGCATCCAGCTCGTCGACGAGCAGGGAGATCGGATTTTCGGGTAGGGTCCAGGCGTCTCCGAAAGGGCGTGGATCGCGCGTGAGGGGGCTTACACCCTCGAGCACTCCGTGAAGCGCTCGAGGTCCTTGGCCGGCGTGCCATCCAGCTGGGTATTAGCCGCGCTTTTGGATGACGCCGTAGAGCACGTTGCGATTCTCGCCGAAGTACACTTGCGCCTCCACGGTGTTGCGGTCGACGCTGGCATTGATGATGTTCCACATGTCGACTTCCGACCGCAGCAGCAGCACCCAGTCCATGAACGTTTCCCGGTAGCCGGCGTCAGGAGTGCCCTCGGCGTAGTTCGCAAACAGGAATGTCCCGTTCGGCTTCAGCATCTGCAGACAGGTCTTGGTGAGTTTCACGGCGACGTTGTGCTGGAGGTAGTCGTAAAGCCCGGAGGCATAGATGAGATCGAACTTGCCAAGCTTGTGGCCCCTGGTGAGCACGGTCCGTACCGAGCCGTCGATGGCCTCGACCGCGGTGCCCTGGAAATCGCGCGCGATCAGTCCGACGCTCTGGGGATCCTGGTCGAGCGCGACCCAGCGCTTGAGGCCGCCCTCGGCCAATGCGGCCGAACGGTTCGCTTCGCGCAGATGGCCGGCCGCGATAGCCAGGACTTCGGTTTCCGGTCCATTCTTGGCCGCGGTCTCATCGACATAGCGGGTCAGCAGATCGCGGCGCTCCCGTGCCGCGACGCATGACGGCACGTTCTGGGTATGGCTGTAAAGCGCCTTGCCGATCTCCGAGGCGTTCGCCACGCTCTCGGCCACGTGCGGGTCACAATAGATGTAGTCGAGCAACTGCGCGTCGCCGGAATAACCCCTGGGCTTGGTGAAGGACCAATGCGTCAGCGGATCCTCGAGAAAGTACTTCTGGATCGGGTGGTTCTGCGCCACCGGTATCAAGGCTTGCCACACGTCGGGATGAACCTTGGCACGCAACGCGTTGAGAAGCGACAGCAGGCGGCGAACGATCTCGGCGGGAAACTTTTGCTGCTCGACCTGTTGCTGTGTCGCGTGGAGGATGAGCGCCAGCTCCGCGCGAGCGGTTTCGAACGCTTCGCCATGATGCTCGGGCTTTCCTCGACGGAGACCACTGGCAATTGCCTCCGCAGTAATCAGACTCTGGCCATCAAAGACAGTTTGCACACCAAGACTCCATAGTTAACAGTCAGTTAACTTATTGCTTAGAATATTCGGTTTGCCAATGTCGGGTCCCGGGCATTTTATCGGTATGATTAATTTCCCGCTAACCATGTCAATTCTTTGGGGTTTTTAAGGAGGGGATTCCCGGTTCGAGTTAACGGAAACTTGTCCTGCATCATTGCATTTGATCGCGCGGCAAGAGATGTCGCGCCCAAGGAGTCGGTCTGCGTTGGGGGCAGAAGCTGCAAAAGAATTCGGAACGCGAGATGCCCTTCAGCCGGGATTTGTCGTGAACGAACGCGCGTCATCCAGAGTGGCCGATGCGGTCGATTCGGACCCGCACGATCCCCGCCAGGAGCTGGGGGCGGCCGAACTTCGCATCCTTTACCGTACGGAAGCCCAGGCGAAGCGAAGGAAGGAAGCCAGGCCAGGCCTTTGGATCGCCGTCGTCATCTATGTCTTGTTTTCGGTATCGGATCTGCTGCTGATACCGGATGTGGCCGCCCTCACGATCACGGCCCGCTTCGCTGTCGGACTGACCGCACTGTTGGTCCTGGAAGCACAGCTTCGCAGGGGAGCCGCCACGGACTGGCTTGACGTAACCTGCGCCGCGGCCATCATCTTCGGCTATATCGGCTGGCTTTACCCCGCCTCCATGGGGGCGAACAAGGAAACCGTCGCCTATTATATGGTCTTCGGCACCATTTTCATGATGAGCGCCAATCTCTTCTTCACGTTCCGTTTCAAAGTGTCGATCATAACGTCGACTATAATTTTGTGCATCTTGTATGTGGTGAACTACTTTCTACCCGCGTCGCTGGCATATAAGATGGTATTTGGCACTTTCTACGTTTCGTGCTTCACGTTCACATCCTATGTGAACTGGAAGCTGAACGAAGAGCGCTACAACGTCTTCCTCAACGCGCTGGAGGCCAAGATCCAGCACAATGAGGCCACCGAGCGCGGCAAGGCCCTGCTCAGGCTGTCGCGGACGGATCCGCTCACAGGCCTGGAGAACCGGCGCGCCATCGACGAGAAACTGCGCGACTACTGGAATGACTGGCAAAAGCTTGGCCATGGTTTTGCGGCGATCCTCATCGACGTCGACTTCTTCAAGAAGTTCAACGATTGCTATGGCCATCAGGAAGGTGACCGTTGCCTGATCCAGGTCGCCGAGGCGCTCAGCGACCTGATCAAGCAATATGATGGCTCCATCGGCCGCTATGGTGGGGAGGAATTCATCGTCCTGGCTCGCATGGCCAGGAAAGACCAGGTCGCGGATCTCGCCGAAGCCATTTGCAGCACGGTGGAGAATCTGGCGATCGCGCACGAGTTGCGGCGGGATGGCATCGCGATCGTGACGGCGAGCGTAGGCGCGGCATTCACCAGGAAGCAGACCGCCGCCAAGCTGGAGAAGATCATCCACGAGGCCGATCGAGCGCTCTATCTGGCAAAAGCCGGCGGCCGAAATTGTGTCCGGCTGTTCGATCCGACCGATCCCCAGAGCAGCGACGAGAGCGAGAATCTCGCGGCTTTGCTGAAGATCGCGATCGGCCAGGATCTCGTTTCGCTTGTCTATCAGCCCATCCAGGACGTCGCGTCGGGCCGGGTCGAGGCCGTGGAGGCGCTGATGCGTCTCAAGATGCTCGACGGGACCCTGGTTCCGCCGAGCCTGTTCATTCCCGTCGCGGAGCGAACCGGCGCCATCCTCGAGCTCGGGCGTTGGGCAATAAGGACCGTGTGCGCCGAACTCCTGGCGCAGGATCACGTGCGCGTCGTCAGCGTCAACGTCTCGCCGATCCAGCTCAAGACGCCCGGCTTCGCGACATCGGTCGCGACCATTCTGGGCGAGACCGGCGTGACCGGCAACCGGCTGGCCTTCGAGATCACCGAGGGGCTGGAGATGGAGATGCACTCCGACATCCTGCGCTGCATCAGCGATCTGAAGCTGCTCGGAATCAGAATATGGCTCGATGATTTCGGGACGGGCTTCGCCGGCCTTTCGTGGCTTCGTCTCATCGATTTCGATACGGTCAAGATCGACCGCTCGTTTCTCCACGACTGCGGCACCCCCAAGGGCATGGCGATGCTGCAGGATATCATCGCGCTGGTCAGAAATCGCGGCCACAAAATCCTGGTCGAAGGGGTGGAGACCGAAGAGCAGATGCTCCTCATGCGCCAGTTTGGCATCGACAAAGTCCAGGGCTTTCATGTCGGCCGCCCGGCTCCGGCCGCGAATTTCCAGACCAAACGGGCCATTCAGAAGCGGCCGTTCACGGTTCTCAAGTCGGCGTGACGCCGAAGCAGGCGGTGGCTTGACCGGCCATGGCCAGTCAAGCCCGTTTGTCATCTGGCCACGATTGCCGTCCGGCCCGTGTCTCCTGATTTTATGCGTGTCGTTATCCCGGAACCGAGGAGACTTCCGGGCGACATGCACTATGCCGTCTGCAACGCCGTGCGTGGCAGCGGCGGGAAGGCGATGGCTATGCCCGCGGCACCCAGGCCGATGAGAGCCGAGCCGATGAACAGCCAATGGTAGCTGGCATAGGCGTCGAAGATCATGCCGCCGGCAAGCGGCCCCAGCGCCATGCCGAGGCTGGAGAGCATGGTGGCGGCGCCGAATACGGTGCCGAGAATGCGCTGGCCGAAATATTCGCGCGCCAGCACGGCGTAGAGAGGCATGACGCCGCCATAGGTGGCGCCGAAGATGACGGCCAGCATATAGAACTGGTCGAGCTGGCTGATCGAGAGATAGGCGGCAATGACGATCGCCTGGATCGCCAGCCCCACGATCAGCACCGGCTTGACGCCCAGCCTGTCGGCCAGCACGCCGTAGAGCAGCCGGCCGCCGAGGCCAGCCAGACCCTCGACACTGTAGATCGAGACCGCGGCCATCGGGGCGACGCCGCACAGCATGGCGTAGCTGACCATGTGGAAGATCGGGCCGGAATGGGCCGCGCAACAGGCGAAGAAGGTTAGCCCCAGCACGATGAATTGGGGCGAGCGCAGCGCCTGCCCGACCGTCAGGCCGGCGCCTTCGGCGACTGGTGCCGCGGCCGCACCGGAGGCGGCGGGTTTCGGCGGCTGGCGCACCAGAAGGACGGCGGGCAGCAGGAGCACCCAGGCCAGGAGGCCGATGTCGAACATGGCGGCGCGCCATTCATAGGCCGAGATCAGCCAGCGCGCGAAAGGCGAGATCGTCATCGGCGCCACGCCCATGCCGGCCGAGACCAGCGATACCGCTAGCCCGCGATTGGTGTCGAACCAGCCTGATGTCAGCGCGATCATCGGTGCGAAAAAGGCGCTTGCCGCGAGCCCGACGAGCACGCCATAGGTGATCTGGAAGGTGAGAAGCGACCCGGCGCGGCTTGCCAGCACCAGCGCCAGCCCGAGCAGCACGGCGCCGATCGTGACGACGATGCGGGCGCCGAACCGGTCGGACAGGGCGCCCCAGGCGAAGCCGCCGAGGCCCATCACCAGGAAGTTGAGCGTCATGGCGCTCGAAATGCCCGCGCGCGACCAGTTGGTATCGATCGCCATTGGCTCGAGGAAAATCGCCAGCGAAAACATCGTGCCGATGGCGACACAGGACATCAGCGCGCCAGCCGCGACGATGACCCAACGGTAGGAATGATTCATGTTTCTTCTCCCAGCCGGGAACAGGATCGATCCTTCGACGCCGCCCGGCAATTCCGGTTGCGTCCCAAGGACGTTCGAGGCGTGCTCGGATCGACATTCCAGATGGAAATTCTTATAGGGCCAGGCGATGGCCTGCGCCTCGTCAAATGCGCTGAGAGATATTTCAAAGGCTCAGATCGGCAGTTCCGATGTGTACTTGATCGTCCAACTGGGAACGTCGGTCTTGACGTTCTGCACGCCCTTGATGCGGCTCAGATGCTCCGACTGGAAACGGCGATAGTCGTTGATATCAGCCGCCACCACGCGCACCAGGGCGTCGCAGTCGCCTAGCATGAGATAGCATTCCATCACTTGCGGCAGCTTGGCCACCTCGGTGGCGAAGTGCTCGATCGTGTCCTCGTCCTGCGTCTTCAGCCAGATCCGGGTGAAGAAAGTGAGGCCCTTGTCGATGCTGGCTGGATTGAGCACGGCGACATAGCGGTCGATGACGCCGGCTTCCTCCAGGAGCTTGACGCGCCGCAGGCAAGGCGAGGGCGACAGGCCGACCTCATTGGCCAGATCATTGTTGGCCATGCGGCCGTCGCGCTGCAGTGCCCGCAGGATGCGCTTGTCGATGTCGTCGAGCTTCATGGCGTCGAATTCCATTTTCCTGCGGAAATGTGACATTCAATGCCAAAATTTGGCGAAAGACAACAATCTTCGCAACCAAATTTCCGGGAGGTGTAGGTATGTTTCGCCCCTGACATCACGAAATTTCCAAACGCAGGGCAGGGCGGCTGCGAGGCCGGCCTATGGCAGACCATGAGCGTTTCACAGGCAGTCGAGGCAGCCGGCAATGGTTCGGAATCCGAGTTCCGCCGTGGTGTGATGTCCTGCGCGCCGGTGCTGTTCGGCACCATTCCCTACGCGCTCGTGCTTGGCGCCCAGGCCACGCAGAAGGGGCTGAGCACGGTCGAGTTATCCCTGATGACCGGCCTGAACTTCGCCGGCGGTTCGGAATTCGCGGCGATCCAGTTGTGGACGTCGCCGCCGCACATCCTGCTCATTGTCGCCATCACCTTCCTGGTCAACAGCCGTCATCTGCTGATGGGGGCGGCGCTCGCGCCGTTCCTGCGCGAGCTACCGCGGCGCAAGGTTTTCCCGGCGCTGTTCTTCATGTGCGACGAAAGCTGGGCACTTGGCCTGGCCGATGCCAAACAGCGTGCCGCCGCGGGCATCGGCCCGGCCTTCAGCCCGCGCTATTATATGGGCGCGGCGCTGGCGATGTATCTCACCTGGGTAGCCGTCACGACGCTCGGCGCCTTGCTCGGCCCGATGCTGGGCGATGTCGAGACCTATGGTTTCGATATGGCGTTTCCGGCCGTCTTCCTGGTGCTGATGCGCGGCATGTGGAAAGGCTTTGCCGCCGCGCGACCGTGGCTCGTCAGCCTGGCAGTCGCCGCGCTTGTCTATCTCTTCGTTCCCGGCGCCTGGTATGTCGCGGCGGGTGCTGTGTCGGGGCTGGTCGCGGCCTGGTTGCTGGCAGGTGATGCATGATCAACACGACAACCCTTCTCACCATCGTGCTGATGGCCGGCGTCACCTATCTGACGCGGATCGGCGGCTATGTCGTGCTGCGCAACCGCGTGCTCAGCACCCGCGCCACGGCGGTGATGGAGGCAGCGCCCGGCTGCGTGCTGATCTCTGTCATCGCGCCGGCCTTCGTGTCGCGGAATCCGGCTGATCTTGTGGCGTTGGCCGTCACGCTGGCGGCGGCAACGCGGCTTTCCATGCTGCCGACCGTGCTGATCGGGGTCGCTTCGGCCGGCCTCTTGCGGCATCTGATCGGCTGAAACGAAAAGGCAGGCGCGAACGCCTGCCTTTCGAGTTCAGATTATCCAGAGCCTTACGCGGCAGCAGCAGCCTGCTGGCTGGCCACCACGGCGTCGACCTTGGCGGTCGCCTTGGCGAGCGCCGCAGTGACCGCGTCCGGGCCCATGCCGACGCCTTCGATGCGGATGACATCGACATCGGTCATGCCGAGGAAGCCGAGCACGCCGCGCAAATAGGGAATGGCGTGATCGAACTGCACGGCCGCGCCCTCGGAATAGATGCCGCCCGAAGCCAGCACGATATAGACCTTCTTGCCGGTGACGAGGCCCTTGGGACCATTCTCGCCATAGGCAAAGCTCCGGCCGGAGCGGGCGATGTGGTCGACCCAGGACTTCAGGGTCGAGGAGATGTTGAAGTTAATGAAGCCGGTGGCGAGGATCACCGTGTCGGCAGCAAACAGTTCGTCCAGCACCGCGTCCGAAACGCCCACCACCTCGGCCTGGCGCGGGGTGCGGGCATCGGCCGGCGTGTAGATGCCGGTCGCATAGTCGGCATCGATGTGCGGCAGCGGGTTGGCGACGAGATCGCGCACGACCAGCGTGTTCGATGGGTCGGCGGCGAGAAGCTTCTGAGCGAACTCGGTGGCGATGCGGGTCGAGTGCGAGGCAGCGCCGCGGGGGCTCGAGGTAACAAGAAGAATGGACATGGCGGGTCTCTCCAGTTGAATGAATTGTCCCGACATATATGGGCTATCGATCCATCCGATAAACTGGCATATTTTCTATACGATCCATCTATAAAGTAGATACACGACGATGCAGCCGAACCCGACCCTCGACCAGCTCCAGATCCTTGTCGCGGTTGCCGACACCGGCAGTTTCTCGGCCGCCGGTCGCAAGCTCAACCGGGCACAATCCGTCATCAGCTACGGCATCGCCAATCTCGAGGCGCAGCTCGGGCTGAAGCTGTTCGAGCGCGAGGGCACGCGCGAGCCGCAACTGACCGAGATCGGCCGGGCGATGCTGGAAGACGCGCGGCGCATGATTGGCGTGCTGCAGCGGATGCGCTCGCGCGTCGACGGGCACCATCACGGGCTGGAGGCCGAGGTGGCGCTGGCGGTGGACGTGGCATTGCCTTCCCCCGTACTGGTGCGGGTGCTCAAGGCATTCGAGGCGCGGTTTCCGACCGTGATGCTGCGCCTGCATATCGGCACGCTCGGTCTCATCCCCGATCTTGTCGTCAACGGACAGGCCGATCTGGGCATTGGAGGCTTGCTGGGCGATGTCGACGTGCATCTCGTGCGCATCGGCTTCATGTCGCTGGTGCCGGCGGCCGCACCCAGCCATCCGCTGGCACAGCTGCCGAAGCCGGTGGCGCTCGAGGATGTGCGCGAGCACACGCAGCTTGTCGTCACCGATCAGTCGGAGCGCACCAAGGGACGTGATTACGGCGTCTTCGCCTACCG
Organism: Mesorhizobium sp. B2-3-11; assembly: GCF_006442215.1. Lineage (NCBI taxonomy): Bacteria > Pseudomonadati > Pseudomonadota > Alphaproteobacteria > Hyphomicrobiales > Phyllobacteriaceae > Mesorhizobium > Mesorhizobium sp. B2-3-11. The sequence goes on from NZ_VFVS01000020.1 coordinate 59,281, forward strand.
CACCTGGCGCCTGACCGACGTGCGCACCAAGCACATACTGATGCGCGAGGGGCTGGGCTGGGGTGGGCTGCCGCGCTGGTTGATCGCCGACGATCTGGCCAGCGGCCGCCTGGTGGAGCTTGATCTCGAACCCTACAAGGAGGTGAGTTCGCCATTGTTCGCCATGCACCGCAACGATCGCAGCCCGAAGCCGGCGGCCGCCTGGTTGATCGACCGGTTCAAGCGCGGGCTAGGCTGCTTCAACGAGTTCGAGCCGGGCGAGGTGCCCGAAGAGGAGCCGGAGACCCATGGCGTGTCCGGCTCCGGCACCTGACCCGGCATCCGAGAAATCACTGGATTATCGTCACCCCGGAAACCACGATCTGCGCGGTGCGGGCGGTCAATTTCCCGTGCTTGCGTAGCGTCGGTTTTTCATAGGTCTTTTTCATGTGTCGGTCCCGAATGTGAGCCTTGAGGATGCCCTGCCATAACGAGATTGGAGGGTTCCGGTTGCGTCGCCATCTCATTCCCCACCGCGGAGTGGGACAGATTCAGGTTAGATTGCAAAGGGTCTTTGGCGCGGATTTCAGCATCGCCGTCAGCGGAACCAAGTCGGCGACCGGGCACCTGCTCGGAGCCGCCGGTGGGCTTGCGGCGATCTTCACGATCCTGGCGCTCAGGGGCCAGGTCGCACCGCCGACCCTGAATTTGAGCGCCCCCGATCCGGCCGGCGACGGGATCGACTTCGTCGCAAACCACGCCCGGCCAATGGAGATGGACTACGCGATCTCCAATGGCTTCGGCTTTGGAGGCGTAAACGCCAGTGCGTTGTTCCGGCGCTGGACGGACAGTGAGTAGCGTGGGCCGGGCGACCTGCATCAGGCGCGGGACAGTCCGTCTATCAGCGCCGTCAGGACGGCGCGGTAGTCCTCGGCTGATGCGCCCGCCTCGATGGCGAGCGCAGCGCGGTCGAAAGCAGAACCGAGCAGCGCCGTCAGCGCCTCCGCCGGCAGCTTTGTCATCGATCGTGCCCGCATGGCGGCGACAAGGCCTTCACGCAGCGAGCGGTTGCCATGGCGACTATCGATCGCGTCCATGGCGGTGCGGCCGAGCACGGCCGGGCCGTCGAGCAGCAAGAGCCGCGTGCGGCCGGGCGCGCGCATGGCCATGAGATAGGCATCGGAACCGGCAATCAGCGCATCGCGGGCGCTGAGCGAAGGCGGGGAGGCGCGGTCAATTTCCCGCGCCACAGCCGCCGCTTCCTGTTCAACCACGGCGGCGAAAAGTGCCTGCTTGTCGGCAAAGTGGTGATAGAGCGCGCCGCGCGTCACGCCTGCGGCGGCAACGATCTCCGGCGTGCCGGTCTCGGCATAGGACTTTTCCGTAAACAGTTTGCGCGCCGCCGCGATCAGGTCGGCGCGTGTCGCCTCGGTGCGGTCGCGGTTCGAGCGGCGCCCGGATTCCTGTTGCATACATGCAGCCTGTATGTTAATTCGATTTACATGCAGACTGTATGTCAATTGACGGGAGAAGGAAAGATGAAGACGACGAGCTACTACCCGGTGCTGATGACCGGCGATGTCGCCGGCACGGCCGCCTTTTATGTCGAGCATTTCGGCTTCCAGCCGCTGTTTACGAGCGACTGGTACGTGCACCTCCAATCGGTGGACAAACGCAGGGTCAACCTAGGCATCGTCCAGGGCGACCACGAGACGATCCCTGAGGAGGGGCGGGGGCGCACCTCGGGCCTGCTGATCAATTTCGAGGTCCGCGATCCTGACGCAGTCTACGAACGGATCACCGCCGCCGGCCTGCCGATCCTGCGCACGCTGCGCGACGAGCCCTTCGGCCAGCGCCACTTCATCACCAAGGATCCCAACGGCGTGCTGATCGATGTCATCAAGCCGATCCCGCCCAGCGAGGAGTTCCTGGCGCAGTATGCCGAAGGCGCGGCGGGGGTGTGAGCGGCAGCCTCAACCAGCCCTTGCCACCGGCGTCACCGCCACCTGGCTGACGCCGGTGCGGCGTACCACGGTGCACAGCGTCTCGCGGCCGATGCGCTCGGCGTCGAGCATGCGCACGAGATCGTCGACGCCCGTCACCGGGCGCCCGTCGATGGCGGCGATGATGTCGCCTTCCTTGAGACCTGCCTTGGCCGCCGGGCCGTCCTTCTCGACGCTGCGCAGCCGCACGGCCGTGCTGGTCGAAACCTGCGACAGCAACGCCGCGCGGCGCGGCAGGTTTACGGTGTCGGCGGAGACGCCGATGAAGGCGCGGCGCACGCGGCCGAAGCGGATGATCTCGGAAATGACGAACCTGGCGGTGTTGGAGGCGACGGCGAAGGCAATGCCTTGCGCGCCGTGGATCATGGCGGTGTTGACGCCGATCACTTCGCCCGCCGACGACACCAGCGGCCCACCGGAATTGCCGGGGTTGAGCGCGGCGTCGGTCTGGATGACGTCGTCGATCAGCCTGCCGGTCGAGGCGCGCATCGAGCGGCCGAGCGCGGAGACCACGCCCGAGGTGACCGTCCATTCGAAGCCCAGCGGATTGCCGATGGCAATCGCGATCTGGCCGCGCCGCAGCCGCTTGGAATCGCCGAGCGGCGCCACATCGGCGAAGCTGCCATCGGCGCGCACCAAGGCGATGTCGGTGTCGGGGTCGCGGCCGAGCACGCGGCCCTCGCTGGAGGCGCCGTCCGGCATCGAGACGCGCACTGTTCTGGCGTCACCCACGACATGGAAATTGGTGACGACCAGCCCATCCGGCGCGATGACGAAGCCCGACCCATGGCCGCCCGGGCCGCCGATGCGCTCGATGCGGCAGACGGCCGGGCCGATGCGATCGACAGCGTCCGCTACTGTTTCGGAATAGGCGTCGAGCAAGGTGCCATCGGATTGGATTTTGGGGGCGGCGAGGGCCATGAACGGGCTCCGTGTTTTCAGGCACAACGATGCGTTTGTTACATGCGTGTCGTTGTCCCAAAACCGGTGAGCACTTTTGCGCGACACGCACTATATGTGCGGAGCGGCCCGAACCGCCGCGACCTGACCAGATGGCCAGTCAAACCCGCAACTAGCCGTCAGGCGAGTACCCGCGAGCGCGCCGTCGAGCGATATCTGGGACATGCAAGAAACCCAGGAGACCCTTATGAGCGACTTCAATTTGAGCGCGTTTTCAGACGCCATCGCCGATCTGGCGGCGGAAGCCGCGCCGGCGACGGCGAGCTTCGCCACCCATCACCACCGCACGGCCAGCGCCTTCCATTGGCGCGACGGCTATTTCGTCACCGCCGAGGAAGCCGTCGAGGCCGGCGAGGAGATCGAACTGACGCTGGCCTCCGGCGCCACGGTGAAGGCCGAACTGGTCGGCCGCGATCCTTCGACGGGCGTCGCCCTGCTGAAGCCCGCCGATGCGGCGACCGCGCCTGTCCTTGCCAGGGCCGATGCCGTTCGGCCGGGCAACATCGCCATTGCCATCGGCAGCAGCCAGGGTTCAGCACTGGCCGTGTCCGGCTCGGTCGGCGAAGTCGGGCCGGCCTGGCGCTCGATGCGCGGCGGCACCATCGACCGACGCATCAACCTGGCCGTCGGCGCCGGCGGCCGCTTCGAGGGCGGCCCGGTGCTCGACGCCAAGGGCGCGCTGATCGGCATGCTGTTGTTCGGGCCGCGCGGCCGTGCGCTGGTCATGCCCTACGAGACGATCGAACGCGCGGTGGCGACGCTGCGCGAAAAGGGCCATGTCGCACGCGGCTATCTCGGCGCTGGCCTGCATCCGGTGCGTGATCGCGACGCACATGGCGCAATGGTGATGAGCCTCGACGACAATGGCCCGGCCAAGGCCGCCGGCCTCTCACTCGGCGACATCATCGTGGCGTGGAACGGCGAGGCCGTGCATGGCCCGCGCGACCTGATCCGCCGGCTCGGGCCTGACAGTGCCGGTGCTTCGGTGACGTTGGGTGTCGTGCGGGGCGGCGAACAGCGCGACGTCGTGCTGATCATCGGCGAAAAGCCGCTGAGCTGAGAGGAATGATGGAAGCACTCGCCAGCGACCGGATCGGGACCGACAGTGCGGCTTCGCGGCGGCTGGTGGTGCTGATCGCGCTTGGCGATGCCGGGCGCGCCGAGCGCCTGGCCGCCTCGCTTGCCGCCAGCGACGACCTGTTGCCGGTGGTCGTTGGCGGCGGCAGGGCCGATGTCGCGATCGTCGACGACAGGAGCGGTGATGCCGTGCCGGCCTCGGTGCCACGGGTGCTGCTGTCGGCGCGCGCCGGCGGCGAGCGGCCTGCCGGCGAAGTGTCTGCCGTCATGCCCGCCGGCGCGGACGACCTGCTGATCGCCGCGGCGGCGCGGTTGGCCGCCGCTGGCTACAGCATATCGGGCAATGGCCGCGCGCCCGGACATCGTGAAGATTTCCACGCCGGCGATGGCGAGCCGTTCGAGGATGAAGTTCTGGACGAGCACGCCGCCCGGCCGGTGCTGTCGCCACGCGAGGCGGAAGTGCTGGCGCTGCTCGCCGAAGGCGCGCCCAACAAGGTGATCGCGCGGCGGCTCAACATTTCCGTGCATACGGCGAAGTTCCACGTCGCCGCGATCCTGATCAAGCTCGGCGCCGCCAATCGTACGGACGCCATCGCCATTGCCATGCGACAGGGGCTGGTGCTGGTCTGATATCGATCAGACCGCCGCTTCGATGTCGGTCAGGCGGAAATCATCACCTTTGAAGAGCAGCGGCATGGCTTCGAGCCGGGCCGTGGCGTAGGCGATGCAGTCGCCGAAGTTCAGCGCCGCCGGGTGCCGGCCCTTGCCGTAACGCAGAAAGGCTTGCCGGGCGACAGCTGCATGGTCGGCGGTGAAGTCGGTTGTCTCGATCGAGGCGGTGCGCAGGAAGCGGTCGAGGCGATCCAGGATTTCATCCTGCCGGCCGCCCGCGAGCACCATGGTGGTTTCAAGAAAGGTTGGCGCTGCCAGCAACCGTCTCTTGGCTTGCGTGATCGCGAGCACGAAACGTTCGAAGCCCGGCTCGACACGCAAAATGGCGACCAAGGCCGAGGAATCGATGATCATTTCGTCGGGATTCCGAATTCGTCGTAACCGAGGATTTCGTCGTCAGTCATCGCATTTTCGCGCTTGGGGATTTTTCCGGCGCTATCGGAAATTGCCATCAACCGTTGAAATAGGTCGCTTGCTTCATCACGAGGCACCAACCGTTCGCGCGCAACCTCGCGCTCAAGGCTTTGACGGATCGCCTCTGTCACGGACACGCGGCGGCGGCGGGCGAGTTCACGCGCCAATTGCTCGACTTCCATGTTCTTGATCGAGAGTGCCATTCTGTATTCTACCTATCTGTATAGAATATACACCAGACTCCGGGGCAATCCAACATGTTTCAGGCACTCGGCCAGCCAGCCTCCGCAGCGTCACCATGGCTTGCCGTCACAAGCTCTTGTATCCCCCTGCTGCGCGGGCAAGGATCGTACAAAGAAGTATGAGGACGCGGAGGAAAAATGTCGCTCAAGGGAAAGACGCTGTTCATCTCCGGCGGGTCGCGCGGCATCGGGCTGGCGATCGCGCTGCGCGCCGCGCGTGACGGCGCCAATGTGACGATCGCGGCCAAGACCGCAGAGCCGCATCCCAAGCTGCCGGGCACGATCTACAGCGCGGCGCAAGAGATCGAGCAGGCGGGCGGCAAGGCGCTGCCGATGCTGTGCGACATCCGCGAGGAAGGGCAGGTCGCCGAGGCGGTCGCCAGGACCGTTGAGAAATTCGGCGGCATCGATATCTGCGTCAACAATGCCAGCGCCATCCAGCTTACCGGCACGCTGGAAACCGACATGAAGCGCTACGACCTGATGCATCAGATCAACACGCGCGGCACCTTCCTCGTCTCCAAAATGTGCATCCCGCACCTGAAGTTGGCTAAAAACCCTCACATCCTGAATCTGGCGCCGCCGCTCGACATGAAGGCCAAATGGTTCAAGAACCACGTCGCCTACACCATGGCCAAGTTCGGCATGTCGATGTGCACGCTGGGCATGAGCGCGGAATTCGCCAAGGACGGCATCGCCGTCAATTCGCTGTGGCCGATCTCGACCATCGACACTGCGGCGGTGCGCAATCTGCTGGGTGGGGCGACGGTGGCGGCGATGAGCCGGTCGCCAGACATCATGGCCGATGCCGCGCATGCGATCTTCATGCGGCCGTCGCGCGAGGCGACGGGCAATTTCTACATCGACGAGGAGGTGCTGCGCGCCGAGGGCGTCAGCGATTTCTCGGTCTATGCGCCAGGCGCGACCGGGCCGTTGGCGGGAGATTTTTTTGTTCCCGACGAGGTGTTTGCCAATTCCGATACGAACGTCAAAAGCATCTATTAGGGAGCGTTACCCGCCACTGGCGCTGCCCTTATCCGCCTGCCGGCTCCGCTTCATGGACAGTTCCGGTTGTTCTCTGGTCGGCATTGAGAGCGTATTCCGGCCACCAGGCCACCATTTGCAAGATGTATCTGAAACAAGAAACCCCGCCGGTGAGGGCCGGCGGGGCTCATTGCGTCCCGCTGGAGTCGGGACGGGGCAGGGAACGCCCAGAGAAGAATCTGGGGTGGGAAGCCCAGTGATTCAATGAGTTGGATCTAATGGCTGTACAATTCTTGTTGACCCGGTTCCTGCTGCCCATGGTTCCAGCCCATCCCGGTTGACCGGGATGGGACCTTGTTGCCGGCCTGATTCCAGAAATTACTGCAAGCCGCTGGAAAGGCCGGTCAATTGTTGCTCGCCACCGGCGCCACCAGAGGGGTGATGCGGCGGATGGCGACACGCCGGTTCTCGCGGTTGGGCGCCGAGGTGTCGACCTTCAGATACTCCTCGCCATAGCCCTGTGTCGTCAGGTTCTCGGCCGGGATGCCGAAGGCATTGGTCAGCGCTTCCGCAACCGCTTCGGCACGGCGATCAGACAAGGCAAGGTTCGCCTCCGGCGTTCCGACGGCGTCGGTATGGCCTTCGATCAGGAAGGTCTCCGCCGGGTTCTTCTTCAACAGCTTCTCCATGGCGTCGGCGACACCCTGGAGCTTCTGCACCTCGGTGTCGGAGATCGAAGAGGAGCCGAATTCGAAGTTCAACGTATCGAGGTCGATGCGCCGGGCAATGTCACGCACGCGGGCCGAACGTTTGACCTCGTTGATCGAATAGAGGCGCTGCACCTTCTCCACCGGCGGCTGTTCGAGGAAGGTATAGTAGTCGTCGTCGCTTTCGACATCCTCGGAATCGAGAATATAATCCCGGCGCGGGATGGTCAGCCGCATAGGCGGCAGGTCATCGCCGGGATCGCGCCAGTCCTCTTCGTCCTGGTAGCTGCGCTCGTCGACATAGCTCAGCACATATTCGCGACCGTCGGGGGCGATGCGCGACCGCTGCAGGATGTCGCCGTAGCGGTTGCGGATGGTAACGATCCGGAAGCCATTGTCGCGCTCGACCGTCTCGCGTGTGCGGCCCTGCGGCAGGTCCTCGTAGTAGACATCCTTGGCGCCGCGGGTCAGGCGCGGGCGGTCATTGCTCTGGACGAACGTCTGGTTGTTGAACTGGACGATGACCCGGTCACCGATCTCCTTGAGCACGTCAACGCCCTTGGGCCGGCGGCGCTCACGAATGTCCTCGTCAGGCGCGCGCTCGAGGCGCTTGCCCTGCTCCTGAGTGACCGGCACGATCTTTTCGGGCCTGATCGCCTCCTGGGCGGCCCTATCGTCGGTTGGAGGCGGGCCCTGATCCACCGGGGCCACTACCGGCTTGCGGCCCTGCTCACCGCCCTGCTGGGCATTTTGGCCACCATTCTGCTGCCCACCATTCTGCTCTTCCCCATTCTGGTTGGCGGGCTGGTTGGCGGGCGTCCGGCCACCCTGGCCATTCTCGACGCGACCCTTGCGCCTGGCATCCTTCTGGCTGTCGAGGATAGGGGCGGCGTTCTTGTCGGCGGGTGCTTCGCCCTGAACCGGGTTTTCGCCCTGGACAGGCGCGGCTTGTCGACCGGTAGCGGGCTGCTCTCCGGTCGCCGGCTGTTCGCCGGTGGCGGGCTGTTTGCCCGTCTGCGGCTGTTCGCCGTTCGCAGGCTGCTCGCCGGTCGTAGGCTGTTCGCCAGCCGGTTTCCTGCCGTGCTTCTTCGTCTTGTCCTGGGACTGTTCGCCTTGGGCGGGAGGCTGCTCGCCGGCGGGGGCCGGTTCAACCTTCGGCGCCGCTTCGCCGGCAGGAGCCTGCTTCGGCGTCGGGGCGGTCTCCGGCACGGCGGCCGGTGCCTCTTTCTGCTGATCCTGCTTGGGTTTCCTGCCGGGCTTGGTCGGCTGGTTGTCGTTGGCAGGGGCCGCCTCGCCGGCGGGAGCCTGCTCGGTCTGCTGCTGCTGGTCGCGCTTCTTCCTGCGCGGCTGCTGCTCGTCGGTGGCGGGTGCAGCCTGGCCGGCGGGAGCCTGCTCGGTCTGCTGCTGCTGCTGCTGCTGCTGCTGGTCGCGCTTCTTCCTGCGCGGCTGCTGCTCGTCAGTGGCGGGCGCTGCCTGGCCGGCGGGAGCCTGCTCGGTCTGCTGCTGCTGCTGCTGGTCGCGCTTCTTCCTGCGCGGCTGCTGCTCGTCTGTGGCGGGCGCTGCCTCGCCAGCAGGAGCCTGCTCGGCCTGCTGCTGCTGCTGCTGGTCGCGCTTCTTCCTGCGCGGCTGCTGCTCGTCTGTGGCGGGGGCCGCCTCGCCGGCGGGAGCCTGCTCGGCCTGCTGCTGCTGGTCGCGCTTCTTCTTGCGTGGCTGCTGTTCCTCGGCCGCGGGGGCGGGCTGCTGGGCGGCCGGGGCGGATTCCGTCTGCTGTTTCTGCTCGCGTTTCTTCTTGCGGAGTTGTTCCTCGTCGCTCTGCCCCTGGTCAGTGGGCGTGTCCTGCGCCAGGATGATCAGCGGTGCCCCCCCGCTTTGCATGGGGCCGAACGCGGCTGTCCCTTGAAGCGGGGACGCGCCTAACGGCGCGGATGCCATCAACAGGCCAAGGGCTGTGCCTGCCAGAATCCGTGGTTGGCGTTTCATCGAAATTCTCCTTGTGGGGTCCCATCCTTGCCGAAACCGCTTTTGACGAAATTGGTTCCGGTTGCCTATGGTTAGGGGGCGTACAGGGCTATTGGCCGGCCTTTTGAAGGCAACTTCATGTCATTCGGCCGGGTTCCGCCCTATTCCGGCTGTTGTCGCGCTTGACCTTGGCAGCGGCTGGGGCCACATGCCGGAAATGGAAACGCCGTTCTGGAAAACCAAGACGTTGGAAGCGATGAGCCCCACCGAGTGGGAATCGCTCTGCGACGGCTGCGGCAAGTGCTGCCTGTCGAAGCTCGAGGACGAGGACACCGGCGAAATCTACTGGACCAGCGTCGGCTGCCGGCTGTTCGACGCCGAAAGCTGCCGCTGTGCCGACTATGCCAACCGGCTGGCGCGTGTTCCCGATTGCGTCGGCCTGACGCCGCAGAATGTACGCACCATCAGTTGGCTACCCAGCACCTGCGCCTACCGGCTGGTGGCCGAGGGCCACGACCTTTACTGGTGGCACCGGTTGGTCTCGGGCAGTGCCGAAACCGTGCATGAGGCCGGCATCTCGATGCGCGGCCGGGTCAAGGCGAGCGAGACCGACCTTGCCGAACCGGAAGACTATTTTGACTACATGCTCGACGACGAACCCTGACGCGCGCAGAGGGGCCGGCGCTTTGCCCGCCGCATCACATGAACCGCGGATGAACAGCGAGTTCGTAAATAGTTCAGACAGGCCAGTGCATTCTCCCGCCATCGGTTTCACGAGGACGGGCGCGAGCCCGCGACAAGGAGAGAGAACCATGTATACCACCATAAAGACGGCAGCGCTTTCGGCTCTGGTCGGCCTCGGCACTCTGGCGGCCATCCCCGCCCACGCCGACAGCCTCTATCTCGGTTTCGGCAACAACAACGACCCGCGCTTCGGCGTCTATACCGGCGATGATGACGGCTATCGCCACCGCCGGGACGAGCGCCGCGACGATTGGCGCCGCGACGATTGGCGCCGCGGCTGCTCGCCGGACCGCGCCCTCGACAAGGCCGAGCGCATGGGGCTGCACCGTGCCCGCATCGTCGATGTCAACCGCCGTGTGGTCAAGGTGATGGGCCGTCAGTACGGCGACCGCATCGTCGTCGTGTTCGCCAACGAACGCGGTTGCCCGGTCATCTATCGCTGAAGACATGATCTTCCGCAGATTGGTAGCGGCATGATCCTCTGCGAGGATTAGCAGCGGCATAATCCTCTGCGAGGATTGGCCGGGAGATCCTCTAGATGATCGGTCTGGACACGCCATCTGCGATGATCGGTCTGGACACGCCATCTGCGATGGTCGGTCTGGACACGCCATCTGCGATGGTCGGTCTGGGGGCATGGTCTGCGAAGATCAGCCTGGAGTAGCAGGGCCCCTGTCTATCGGACGGGTGCGGCTCGAAAAAACCCCGCGGGAGCGATCCCGCGGGGTTTTTCATGCGTGCCAAGGGGTGACCGATGGCCGGCAGGACCGGCCATCGACTCAGCCGGTTACTTCAGTTCGAAGGTAACGGTGACCTGGACATTGTAGGAATTCTCGCCGGCCTGCACCGGAGCCGCGCCGGCCGCCGCGTCGAACGCCTTGGCGTTGATCGGCATCGGCGCCGGCCTGATGTTCTGATCCGTGATCTCAAGCACCCGGCCGAGACTGACACCCGCCGCCTGGGCCAGCGTCTTGGCCTTGGCCTCGGCGTCGGCGACCGCCTTCTTGCGCGCCTCGGTGACGGTGGCCTCCGGATTGTCGTTGGTGAAGGCAATGCCGCCGCCCTGGTTGACGCCGAGCGACACCGCCTTGTCGAGGATCTCGCCTGTCTTGTCGACGTCTCGCACCCGCACCGAGAGCGTGTTGGTCACCTGGTAGGCGACGAGTTCGGCGTCCTGGCCGCCGTCCGGCTTGTTGGTGTAGTTGTAGCGGGGGTTAATCTGGATGCCCGCTGTCTGCAGGTCGCGATCCTTGATGCCGGCGGCCTTCATCGCGGCGATCACGGCGGCCATAGCGTCATTGTTTGCGTCGAGTGCGGCGCGCGCCGTCTTGGCTTCGCGCATGACGCTGAGCGTCAGGATCGCCAGATCGGGCGCCACGGTTGCTTCGCCTTCGCCGGACACGATGATGCGGGGCGGCGTCGGCAGATCGGTGGCTCCAGCCATCGCCGGAAAAGCGATTGCAGCGGCGAGCGCGAGGGGCAAAAGATGTCTGGTCATAAAAATCTCCTTGGTCTGCGATCAGGTCGCAGGGGTCGCGTAGAGCGCGATTATGGGTTGATTTGGGCGATCTGCGAAAGCCCGCCGGTAAAGCCTTGTGCCGCGATGCAAAAAACATTAATCCAGCCCGCGTGGGGCCTGTAGCTCAATGGTTAGAGCCGGCGGCTCATAACCGCTTGGTTGGGGGTTCGAGTCCCTCCGGGCCCACCAAAAGACCCATATAAGTATTGTTATCACTGTATTTTTTGAGAATGGCCCACGGTGTGGACTCGAACCCCCTTCTCGTTTGAGAACTTCGAAGCGTTTATACGACACACTCCGCAACTAATATAATCGTTATCTATCAATGGCTTACGAAGCGGTCCGCCAAAGTTCTGGCGAATGGCAGCTTTGCGCCTCGTTCAAGTCATTGGATCTGCACTTCGTGTCTCCCGGAAGCAGCCGGTCCGCTGAACCCATCCGTAAAGGCCATGGCCTAGAGGGATAGAACAGGTTCAGGCAATCCAGCGATGTCAACAGGCCGCCTGAAGACTGCGCCACCGACATCGTTTGCCTTCGTCGCCTCCGTTGTGCGGCTGTCCCAACCCGTAGTGACGCACAGGGTCTTGAGATCTGGTCCCGCGAAACACAGGCTTGTTACGAAAGTGGCCGGCAAATAGAGCGACCGCCGGAGGGTCCCCTTAGGGTCGATGCAAACAACCTTGCTACCGCCATAGAGTGCGCACCACACATTGCCCGCGCTATCAACCGCAAGGCCGTCAGGCATTCCATCATTGTTCGCAAATGCGAAAAATACCCGACGGCCCGATATCGATCCGCTATCATCAAGTTCATAACGGAGGATGCGGTGTCCGACTGTGTCACTGAAGTAGAGCCTGCGGTTGTCCGGAGAAAATGCAGGGCCATTACATATGACAAAACCCTTGTCCGCTACTTCCCAACTGGTGCTAGGACCCATTCTGAAAAATACAGCATTAGGGTCCCGCTCGGACACGTCGTACGTCCCGATCCAATAGCGGCCGGCCCGATCGACCTTGCCGTCATTGTAGACAAGGTTCGCTTGCCCATTCTTCGGATCTGCGAACGCGCGTGCTTTTCCCGTTTGGGTATCGAATAGGTGAAGCCCGTGATCGAGGGCGAGAAGCAGACCCTTGTCTGTCAGGACGAGCGACCCGATTGTCTCGCCGAGATCGATCTTCCAGCTATCGACAACGCCACTGCCTCGCCTTTGTCGATGAACGGTCGGTCCATAGAAATCGATCCAGTAGAGGGCTTGCTCTACCGGATGCCACAAGATGCTCTCACCCAGGCGGTCGCGCGTCGGTGCCGAGATCGTCCATTCTGTGTTGTCCCCTGGCATGCTCTAGTCCTCAGCGACTGATTGCGCTGGCGTGCGCCTCACGCGCCTCTCATCAAATGATCCTTACAAAGATCTGATACCTGCCGACCCGCTTCTCAGCTGCCGATGTGGAATGTCTCCGTGTGACCGTCGACAGCTATCGCCTGACCCGTCACCATTTTTGACGCCGGTGATGCCAGGAAAAGGCACATGTCGGCGATTTCCTCGGGCTGGACAAAGCGCTTGATCGATTGGGATTGGACATACTCCCTTTCCACGACATCGACAGCGACCACGCGGCTCTCGGCCTCAGCCTCGATAACCTGTTGCATGCGCGCGCCGTCGACCGAACCTGGGCAAATTGCATTGGCGCGTACACCGCAGGGCCCAAGTTCCACAGCGAGTGATTTGGTGAATCCGATTACCGCCCATTTGGCTGCGGCATATGGCGTTCGAAGGCCATAGCCGTAGAGGCCGGCGGTCGAAGATATGTTGATGATGCTACCGCAACCCTGAGTCTTCATGACAGGCGCGGCGCGTCGGGCACACAAGAATTGTGCGTCAAGACAGATGCCGACGCATTCTCGCCAGTCTTGAAGTTTCAGCTCCTCGACATTGCCGGTCGGCCCCTTGGTGCCGGCGTTGTTTATGAGGACATCCAGGCCTCCGAGATCGCCAAGGGCATCGTCGAACCAATCGTCGATCGCTTTCTCATCAGACAGGTCTACTTTTCTTGCCGCAATATTGGGGTAAGTCTGGGCGACAGTTTGCAACGCGCGCTCATCGACGTCACAAATATGAACCTTGGCGCCGCTGTCGGCGAACGTCTTTGCGATAGCCCAACCGATGCCTGAACCCCCCGCAGTGATCATCACTCGCTGGACCATTCTTCCGTCTCCTTCGCAATGAACGATCGGCCTTCCAAACAAGGCGCAACCGATACCTGTAGGCGTATTCTGATCGTCGGCGTCAGCCTCAAACGACTGTCAACGGACCGGCGAGCTTGGTGCGTTTTCGGGCGTCCAGGCTGGAAATTCCACGCGCGGCAGATTGCCAGTCAGCGTGAGAGCTCACCGCCGTCCACCACGATATTTGACCCATTGACGTAGGAGCAGAGACCCGAACAGAGCGCCACAGCGACGTAGGCGATTTCCTGGGGTTGCGCGAAGCGGGCCATCGGAATGGCCGCCTCATAGCCGGCGCGAATTTTCGCCGGGTCGGTGCCGGATTGACGCGCTATGCTCGCCGTTGTTGTCGCAACCATCTCCGTATCGACGCTGCCCGGTGAGATTGTATTCACGCGTATCCCGCGCGGTGCGAGCTCACCCACAAGTGTATCGGCAAGCCTTAAGACGCCCGCCTTGGACGCGCAGTAGGCGCCCCAAAGAGGCCAGCCTTTCAGACCATACTGAGACGCGATAAGGACGAGATTGCCACCCCGACGCAGATGCTGGGATCCTTCCCGCGCCACAAGAAAGGCTCCCGTGACGTTCACGTCCAGCACGCGCCGGAAGTCGGCTACGGGCATGTCGGCTAGAGGAGCGACGGCTCCGATGGCGGCGGCGTGAACGATGTCATCAATCGGCCCGTCGCCGGCAATCTTCGCCAAGACGCTTTTGACGGATTCCTCATCCGCAATGTCACAACCGTGAACCTGATCTGACGAATTGATATCAAGCCGCAAAACGGTTGCCCCGGCCTGGTCGAACGCATCCGCGATTGCCTTGCCAATTCCGCGCGCGGCGCCCGTGACGACGGCGCGTCGTCCAGCAAGCAGGAGGGGCATCTGGAACTGCGAAGAGGACTTTCCCTGCGACGGGTTGTCGAGTGTCATTTGATGGCTCCGGCAAAACGATTTTGTCTGCAGCGGAGGCTATTTCACCAGTCGTTACCGCAACAATGGTGCCGACGGTCACTATTCCTTTCATCGCTATGGCTGCCCTATGGCGCCGATGGTGACCGTCGGCACCATTGTTGGCCTCTCAGGGCCTGAATTAGGGTCCTGTCACGATCACGATTTTCTTGCGGGAGCCATTGCCATGAAGCCAGATATTCTTCCCAAATGCTGCATTATCGGAGCAGGTTGCAGTGGGATCGTCACCGCCAAGGCTCTTATCCAACGCGGCATCCCCTTCGATTGGTTCGAGATGAGCGATCGCGTTGGCGGTCAGTGGGCATTCGAGAATCCCAACGGGAAGTCGGCGGCCTATAGGTCCCTGCACATAGACACTTCGAAGCTGCAACTGCAACTGGCCGATTTTCCAATGCCTGCAGATACGCCGCACTATCTGCATCACACGCAGGTACTGTCCTATCTGAAGGCTTACATGGATCATTTTGGCCTGTCCGGTAAAGTCAAACTCAACACGGAAGTCGCGAAGGCCGAACGTGACGCGGACGGCATCTGGCAAGTCCGGTTAGGCGACGGTCAGACGCGCCAGTATGACGCGCTGTTCGTGTGCAACGGACATCATTGGGATTCCCGTCTGCCCGAGCCCGCTTACCCAGGCACCTTTGATGGGGTACAGATTCACTCCCACGGCTACCGCGACCCCTTCACCCCCGTCGATTTCAGGGGCAAAAGCGTCCTGGTGGTTGGGATGGGCAATTCCGCGATGGATATCGCCAATGAACTGTGCCCACGCCATATCACGAAGAAGCTGTTCGTAAGCACCCGTCGCGGTGCCCACATTTTCCCGCGCTTCCTGCTTGGCAAGCCTGCTGACAAAGGCAAGCTGTATTCCTGGTTGCCGCTGTCGCTGCAGCGATGGGTCGGTCGTCGGATTTTCCACTTTGCGGTCGGTCACATGGAAGACTTCGGGCTGCCCAAGCCGGACCACCGCGTGTTCGAAGCGCACGTCTCGGTCTCGGATACGTTTCCGACGCTGGTCGCTTCCGGCGATATCGAAATTCGTCCCGGCATCAGGGAACTCGACGGGGATAGGGTCGTCTTCGAGGACGGGCGCCGTGAAAAGATCGATATCATCGTCTGGGCCACGGGTTACAAGGTCAGCTTTCCGTTCTTCGATCCATCCTTCATCTCGGCGCCAGCCAATCGATTGCCTCTGTTCAAGCGCGTCCTCAAACCCGGGATTCCGAACCTCTTCTTCATTGCCCTGGCCCAACCAAGCATCACCCTCTTCGCGCTCGCGGATCGCCAGGCAAAGTGGATCGCCGCATACCTTGCGGGTGACTATGCACTGCCCACGGTGGAGGAGCAGAAGCGTACAATTGTCGCCGATGAGAAGAAGCACATGAGCCGCTACTACGCGTCGGCCCGACACACCATGCAGCTCGACCAGGACATCTATTTTTCGGAACTGGAGAGTGAACTCAAACGGGGCCGAAAGCGCGCCCGTTCCCTCGGATTTGGCCGCACCCGACTGCCTGTCCCAAGGGTATCTGACGCGGAATTTCGCTCCGCAGCGGAGTGACCAGCACTGTCAGGTGCCGGTCGCTCGCAAATGCTGCACATAAGTGAGAAAGAGTTCGCGTTCGGTTGTGATATCGAGCTTCTGATATAGGCGCAGACGATGGTTCTTGATCGTTCCGCGCTTTACCCCCAGACGATCCGCTATGCTGGCGATGGGGTGGCCTTCGAGAGTGAGTTCGACAATTTGCCGCTCGCGATGGGTAAGGGTGGAGAGCCAGGCACTGCGATCGGCACGCGGTGCACGCATCGCCGAAACTTCGACCTGGTCGCATTGGCCGCCTGGGGCTGCCCCGAAATCGGCACCCAGGGCCGATCTGACGACAAGCCGACCATCGGGAAGCAATGCTTGCCTTCTGCCGGAGTTGGCTAACTCGACTAACGCCTCCACCAACCCTCCATTGGGGGCGGCGATCAATCTGCGCCACGCGCCGTTTGCGGCAAGTTCGTCGCCGCGCCGGTCGAGAAGCCGCAATGGTTTCTCGGTCGCGTCCGCCGCCAGGCCATGGCTGATGATGGCCTTCAAATGGGCATCATGCAGCCCGGCCAGCAATGGAAAAGCGTTGTCTATCATTGCCAGTTCCGCCGCGGTGAACTCACCAACAGCACGGTCGACAATGAGCGTCGGACTAGCGCCGCCAATTGGTGGCAGAAACACGGCAATCTCGTCGCTGATGCTGGCTGCGCGCAGGAACTCCAGGGCGTAACGGCTCTTCCACATCTCCGCCGGGGCCAGCCGGCGCAAGGAACACACGGCCGGCAACCCGACGGTTCGCCAGTAGTCATGAAATGGATCGAGCGCATAGAGACCGGATCCGTAAGGTGCTGCAACTTCGCTGCGAATTTCGCGCGGGATAATCAGGTCCGGCGCTCCAGAATTCGAATACCTGACCAAGGAATGCTGATCGGCCTCCACCAAGGAGGTCATCACGTCGAGCATCCGATCGTAAAAATCTTCGTCGCCGATAGCCGCACTGGCGCGTCCGATTGCCGTGCAGAAACCGAGCTTTGCCATACTGTTCGGAATTTCAAACCGAATCTGGCTGTTATCTGGAGCAAGCCTGCTCACTGGAGAATGAATGTTCATCTCTCCTCCCTTGGCCTTCTGGTCCAAAAATTGGTCAACGGGCCAATTCTTGATCCTTTTGGCCAAATATGTCAATGTAGGCCTATGAGCCTGACAAAAATCAGTGACATTCGACGCCGCGAACTGCGGCATGCGGCATTTGAAGTCCTCCAAAGCGAGGGGATGGCCGGCGCAACAATCGAGAAGGTTGCCCAGAAGGCGGGAGCCTCAAAAGGCATTGTTCATCACTATTTCAAAACCAAGCAGGAGCTCTTCGAGCACACGATGCGCCATTCGAATTCGCTGCTGCGCGATGAAGTCATCCGGCAGATGCGACTGGCACGGACCCCGGAAGAACGACTGTGGGCCATCATCGCGGGCAATTTCAGCACCGCGTTCTTCACGCCGGGAATCTGTCACGCCTGGCTAGCGCTCTGCGCGGAAGTTCCGCGTGAGCCGCAACTGGCGCGAATCCAGCGTGTCGTTCACGCCCGGATGCATTCGAATTTAATGAGCACCCTGTCCGAGCTTGTGCCAGTCGATCAATGCGAGGCCGTCGCGCTCGGCTTAACAACGATCATCGATGGCCTTTGGCTGAGGCTTGGGTTGCGACCGGCAAAAATTTCAGCACTAGAGGCCTTGGCACAGGTGAGCGATTACCTGACCCACCGCATTCCCCACATCCGTTGGGACGAGCATTTGTCGCGGACGGATCCCGGCCGACGATTGGGCTGAATGGCGATCGGCACGCGGCTCGGCGACGCCGCGAATGGTGACCGTTGGCACCATTGTTGGGATCTGGATGGCTGAATACGCTTTGAGGGAGCTCAACTCGAAGGAACGACATCATGGTCGCGCGGCTAGCCGAGAAAGTCACCCTCATCACCGGCGCGGCCTCTGGCATCGGCCGAGAAACGGCGAGGCTGTTTGCCCAAGAGGGCGCCACGGTATTCCTCGGCGATATCGATCGCGGCGGTGGGGAGGCGGCGGCTGCCGACATAGGAGCGTCTGCCTCCTATGTTCCGCTCGATGTGACGAAGGAGGATTTTTGGTCGAGCGCTGTCGAAGCAATCGTTCAGCGTGCCGGCAGGCTCGATGTTCTGGTCAACTCCGCGGGGATTTGGAGCGATGGTGATTTTATCACCTACTCGCTGGCAGAATGGCAGCGCACGTTTGACATCAACGCCACCGGAACCTTCCTCGGCTGCCGTGCCGCGGTTGCAGCGATGAAGGAAAAGGGCAATTCCGGTTCCATCGTCAACATCTCCTCGATCTACGGAAACATCGCTGCGGATGACGCGGTTGCCTATGCTGCCAGCAAGGGCGCGGTCAGGATGCTGACCAAGGGCGTCGCCATTTATTGCGCTGCGAACGCGCTGCCCATTCGTTGTAACTCGGTTCATCCAACCTATGTCGACTCGGAAATGCTTGCGAGCTTCGCCCAGGTAGTCGGTGGCCGCGAAGCGGCAGTGGCCGGGTTGAGTGGGGTGGTGCCGATGCGCAAGCTGCCGGTCCCCTTGGACATCGCGGAGGCGATTCTGTTCTTGGTGTCCGACGCAGCGCGGCTCGTGACAGGGGCTGAACTGCCTGTCGATGGGGGAATGCTTGCCGGGATCTTTGCACCTGTCAGCGCTCCGACACGCCATCTCGGTGCCTGAACAGTCCGGGAACGGGAGTTCGACAACAAGAACGAAAGACAATGGGAGAACGAAATCATGATAGGTCGAAAAATTGCACTTTGGACCGTGCCACTTGCCGGTCTCGCGATCGTTCCGCCGGCGATGGCGAAGCCGGTGGGCGACACGAATACCTCGGTTAAGATCGCTATCAACGAATGGACCGGCCAGAACCTGTCCGCCCATATCACCGGCAAGTTGCTGGAAAAGCTGGGGTACAAGGTGGAATATATCACTGCCGGGACGCTGCCTCAGTTCACCGGTATCGCAAGCGGCAGCCTGTCCGTGTCGCCAGAGGTTTGGCCGAGCAACCTGGGTGATGTCTACCCCAAGGCCAAGGCTGAAGGAAAGCTCGAGGAAATAGGCGAACTCGGTCTCGAGACAAAGGACGGGTGGCTCTATACCGCCGACACCAAAACAGTTTGTCCGCAGTTGCCCGATTGGACTGCGTTGAAGGATCCAGCCTGTGTGCAGGCGCTGGCAACGCCGGAAACGTTCCCGAATGGGCGCCTACTGGATTACCCGGCAGATTGGGGATCGGCGAGCGGTCCAGAACTGAAGAACGCAGAGATTCCATTCACGCCGGTGCCAGCTGGGTCCGAGGGTGCGCTCGTGGCTGAGTTGCAGGCGGCCGTGGCGGCTCACAAGCCGTTGTTGATGCGTTTCTGGGCCCCCCATTGGGTGCTAGCCGAAGTGCCGGTGGAATGGCTCAAAATGCCGCCTTGTGACGAGAAGAATCTGGCCGAATGCATCGTAGCGCCGCCGGTCATCAAGGTTGTGTGGGCCGGATTCCACGAAAAATGGCCAGCCGGATATGAGCTGATGAAATCACTTCAGATCCATGCCGACGACCAGCAGAAGATGATCTACGCCGTCGACAAGCAGGGCAAGAATCTCGATCAGGCTGTCGACGGTTGGATCGAGGAGCACCAGAGCGACTGGCAGGGGTGGGTGAAGGCGGCTCAGAACTGATTTTGAGCGAGGCCAATCGCAGCCGTCGAAGGCTGTGATTGGTCGTCACCCTTCCGCAACCGGCTGAAGAAAAGTTGGATATGACCAATCCTGTTGGTGGATCAGATACCCCGGGCAAGGCGACCGCCAAGCTCAGGTCTCGCAATCTTTGGAAGATATATGGACCGCGACCGGCGAAGGCGCTTGATCTGGCGCTCTCATCGAGCGAGCCAGTTGCCGCGCTTAAGCGCCGACTGGAGGCGAGTGGGAATTTTCTTGCCCTGGCGGATGTCAGCTTCGACGTTCAGCAAGGCGAGATTTTCGTTGTCATGGGTCTTTCCGGCTCAGGCAAGTCCACATTGGTGCGGTGCCTGTCCCGCCTGGTCGAGCCAACCCATGGCGAGGTATGGCTGGGCCAGGAAAACCTCTTGTCCGCTACCGAACGCCGATTGGTGGAAGTCCGGCGCAAAGTCATGGGCATGGTCTTCCAAAGCTTCGGATTGCTCCCCCATCTTAATGCTCTCGACAATGTGATGTTTCCGCTGCGAATGGCGGGAGTGCCGTTGGCCCAACGCGTGAAGACCGGAAGCGAAATGATATCGCTGGTTGGGCTGCAAGGGCGCGAGCGCAGCATGCCGCACGAACTCTCCGGCGGTCAGCAGCAGCGCGTTGGCATCGCTCGTTCGCTCGCCGTCAATCCCGAGCTGTGGTTCCTCGACGAACCATTCTCAGCTCTCGATCCGCTCATCCGGCGCCAGATGCAGGACGAGTTTCTGCGGCTGCAGCGCATGCTGCAAAAGACGATTGTGTTCATCACGCATGACATCCAGGAGGCCTTTCGTCTGGCCGACAGAATCGCAGTCATGCGAGAAGGCCGGATCATTCAAATCGGAACACCGGCCGAGATCATGCTTCACCCGGTCGACTCCTATGTGGCAAGCTTCACCGAGGAGGTCTCGCTGACGAAGGTGGTGACTGCTGGCTCGGTCATGGAGGCGATCCCCGCCGACTGGACTGGCGGTGAAGGTGTTCATGAAATCGATGCCGCCGTGCCGATCGAGGCTCTGTTGCCTCAGAGCATTGCCGGCACCCGATCATTTGTGATTACGCGAGAAGGTGAAGGTCGGGTGGGCCTTTTGCGATCCGAGGTCATCGCCAAAGTGCTGGCAAATGACACGATACAGCGGGGAGCAACGTGAGCGCTCAACAGGCTGTATTTGCACGAAACGAGAGCTTGCCGATAAAATCAAGGCAACTGTTGTGGCTCGTCGTTCTGGCCTTCATCGCGATTTGCATCGCAATGCGACCTGCCTTGCCATGGCTCGTGACCTATCCAAACTCCTGGTTGCTGCCGGTTGCATCCATCATAAACAGCGTCTTTGGTTTCCTGATTCCTTTGCTGACCCCAATCTGCGCAGTCTTGGCCACTATTTTGCGAGCAGCTTTGGATGCCTGCAGCGCAGCGCTCCAATGGATGCCCTGGCCGGCGATGATCCTCTTCTTCGTCGTCTTGGGTTGGTTGGCACGAGGTTGGCAACTCGCGCTGTTTACCGCGGTAGCGCTCGGTTATGTGGTGATGGCCGGCTACTGGGAACAGGGCATGAATACCTTGTCTCTGGTCACATTGGCGGTGCCGCTGGCAGTCGGCTTTGGCTTCCTGCTCGGTGTGGCTGCTCACTCATCGCGGTATGTCCGCGGCGTCACGATGGTCGTGCTAGATCTGTTGCAGACGGTGCCGGCCTTCGCGTTCTTGATCCCGCTGCTGCTGCTTTTCGGTTTCGGACCGATCGTCGGCCTGATTGCCTGTTTTGTCTATGCAATCGCGCCCATGGTCCACTGCACCATGCTCGGGCTTGAGCGTGTTCCTCCCTCACTTCTTGAAGCGGGTAGCATGGCGGGCTGCACGCGCCGGCAACGGTTCTGGAATGTCATCTTGCCGACTGCCAAGCGAGAGATTTTGACTGGCATAAACCAGACAACGATGGCGGCCTTCAGCATGGTCATCATGGCGGCCATCATCGGGGGCTTCAACGACGTCGGTTGGGAAGTGCTGAACTCCATGCGTAAGGCAGAGTTTGGTCAGAGCCTCTTGTCCGGCCTCGTAATAGCGGTCCTGGCCATGGTCGTTGACCGTATCACATTCGGCATGGCCCAGCCGGCGCGCGACAGGACACCGACGACATTGCGCAAGGGCCCGCGAACGGTAGTCATCCTGACGCTGCCTGTTTTGATTGCGTTGCTGTTACATGCCTCGCCCTCCAGCATGGCCTGGGCCGACAGAGCGCAGGGGGTCATAGACGCGTCCGGCTTGAACCGGGTCGTTATCGGGCTGGTGCAAGAGTTCTCCGCACCGCTGGACGCCTTCAAGGGGTTCGTCCTGTATCATTTCATGTTGCCGCTTCGTATTGGTCTGGTTGGCGCCGTAACGCCCTTCACATGGGGGTTTGCCTGGACAGTTCAGGTCAGCACCATTTACTGCGGACTGTCGCTGTTGCTCGCGGTCTGGCTGTGGTTCAGAGGCCAATGGCAACTTGGCGCCGGCGTTTTGATCGGCTCGACATTGTTGCTGCTGGGCTTCAATGGGTTTCCTTGGCCGGCGTTTGTCATCGTCGTCACTGCTTTGGCGTGGTCGGTCAGTGGCCCGCGTCTGGCGTCTCTGGCGGGCCTCGGAACGTGCTTCATTGTTGGCACCGGCCTTTACGGCCCGCTCGGTCAATCCCTCTATCTGTGCCTTCTTGCCGTGCTGATATGTATGTTTGTCGGCGGACTTCTGGGTGTGGCAGCAGCCGAGAGCGATCGCTTTTCAGCCGTTTTGAAGCCCGTATGTGATGCTCTCCAGACCATGCCCCAGTTCATATTCCTCATCCCTGCCTTGATGTTTTTTCAAGTGGGCGAACTCACAGGCCTGATTGCCATCGCCTTGTACGCAATCGTACCGCCAATCCGGTATGTGGAATACGGGATAAGAAGCGTGCCATCCGACCTGATTGAGACATCGCGCCAGATCGGATGCACCGCATGGCAGCGTTTGATCCATGTTGAGTTGCCAGTCGCCAAGCCAGTCGTTGTGCTTGGCGTAAACCAGACGATCATGGCCGCCCTTTCGATGCTTCCGGTGGCGGCTCTGGTCGGTACGAAGGATCTCGGACAACAGGTCTACATCGCACTCAGTAAAGCAGACGCTGGCCTGGGCTTGGTGGCCGGCCTGTCGATTGCGTTAGTTGCGATGATTTCAGATCGCGTCATGCGAGCGATGGTTTCAAACGCTGGCGGCCCATTGGATTAAAACCGCGATGCTCCGGAGACAATCGTTTGTGCCGACCTTACACTTTGAGACCTTGCCATGATCATAGAGGGTGACTGCGACGCACGCTTTGCCGGGGTGCGCGAAATTTTAAAGTTTTGACAAACAGCTCGAGCATGGCGGCGGCGTGTCGATTGTGGTCACCGGCAAGACTGTTGTTGACCTTCGGGGAGGTCGTGCGGATCGCGCACGCAGCCGTGAATGGCGGCAAGACAGCCTGGTCAACGTCTGGTCTGCGACCAAAGGCGTCGTAGCGCTGGCAATGTTTGGTCCCGGCACCTGGTGGAGCGGATCGAGTGTAAAGCGTTCGGGCTGAGTGGTCCACGCTTTACAAATGAATTCGTAGGGCGTGAGGCCCTTGAGGGTCTTGAGCCTGCGCGCAAAGTGGTAAGCCGTGACGAAGTCAGCAAGGTGCTGCCGGAGTTGGTCGTGGCTCTCGTAGTAGAAGCGCTTGACGGTGGCATCCTTGATCGTCCGGTTCATTCGCTCGACCTGGCCGTTGGTCCATGGGTGCCTGGCCTTGGTCGTGCGATGCTCAATATCATTCGTGGCGCAGGCATATTCGAAGGCATGAGCCCAGAAACTCTCGCCGTTGGCGATTGCCTCCTTGATGAGGGGCACGGCCGAGCCTCCGGCGCCCGGCGTGGTGAACTGGATGCCATTGTCGGTGAGCACGGTGTGGATCTTGTAGGGAACGGCTGCGATCAGCCGGAGCAGAAAGTCTCTCGAGACGACGGTGGTGGCCTTCTCGTGCAGCTCGACGAAGGCGAACTTCGAGGTGCGGTCAATGCGACGAACATATGCAGCTTGCCCTGTTCGGTGCGCACCTCGGCAACGTCGATGTGGAAATAGCCGATCGGGTAGCTTTTGAACTTCTTCCTTGCCGGCTTGTCGCCCTCGACATCCGCTAGCCGGCCGATGCCATGACGCTGCAGGCAGCGATGCAAGGAAGAGCGCGTCAGATGCGGGATCGTCGGCTGCAACGCGTAGAGGCAGTCGCCGAGCGGCAGCAGAGTGTAGCGGCGGAATGCGACGATGACCGCACTTTTTCCTCGACGGAGAGCACCGTCGACCGCGGCTCCTTCGGTCCGGTCGGCAGGTCCGCGACCGCGGTCCGTCTCTTCCACTTGGCAACGGTCTTCTGGTTGATCCCGTAACGCTTGGCCAGCGCTCTCAGGCTCTCTTGACTATGTTGTATCGCTCGACGGATCGCCTCTGTCGTCGTGGCGCTCCCATGCAGAACCTGGCCCATAGCGCATCCCTTGATTCGGAAGACAAGGATGCCCCATCAAAGCCTGGGATCAAACAGCTAGTCTCACACCCTCGGCGACTAACATCGTTATCCATCAACGGCTTACGAAGCGGTTCGCCAAAATTGATTCAAGGAACTTGTCCAACCACTCGTCAATTGCATTTATCTTTTACGGAATGGCAGCTGCGCCTCTTGGCGGACATTCAACCAAAGACTACCCGTGACGGAAAGCCGACATTCGAGTGTCATTCTAGACTGAGGTGCTGATTGCGGGACCTCGAACACTCACATCGGCTTGTCGTCAGGGTGACCAAGCTCGCAAAACCAGCCGCCGAGATATTTCACCGAGGGCTTCTTCGGATCGGGAACAGGGGTCTTCGCTTCGACCGAGGCGCGGAATGGCTCGGCGCTGTCTTGCGGATTGAAACCCAGATGGTTCGCGCCGCTGTTGTCGACCATCTTCAGCTTGTTGTCGGAAATGCCGTAGGAGATGGTGTGGCCGACGCGCGGCGCGGTCAGCGCCGCCTCGACCAGGCGCACGCAATCGGCGAAGGAAAGATACGACCACAGCATGCGGCGGTCCGCCGGCTCCGGGAAGGACGAAAAGATGCGCAGGCACGCCGTCTCGATGCCGAACTTGTCCCAATAGAGCCGGCTGAGACTTTCGACAAAATTCTTCGACACGCCGTAGAGGCTGTCGGGACGCACCGGCGCGTCGACGCCGATATGCGCCTGGACCTCATGATAGCCGATCGCATGCACCGACGAGGCATAGATGACGCGCTTGGCGCCGTGTTTCCGGGCGCCTTCGTAGATGTGGTAGGAACCGCGGATGCTGGAATCCAGGATCGTCTGCCATTCGCATTCGAGCGGGGCGCCGCCGAAATGCAGGATCGCGTCGCAGTCCTTGGTGGCGGCGATTGTCGCCTCCATGTCGGCGAGGTCGAAAATCGCTTCTTCCTCGTGGGAGGCGAGGCCGTCGAACGGCTGGCGGCCGGCCAGCCGGATCTTTCGCGCCAACGGCACCAGCCCCTTCCGCAGTTCCGAGCCAAGACGGCCCGCGGCGCCGGTAATCAGGATGCGTTCGTAATGCGGCATGTTCTACTCCACTAGCGCGACGGCGGCGTTGATGCGCGCGATCGCTTCGGTCAGCACGTCTTCGCCGGTCGCGGTCGAAATACGGAAATAGGGTGAAAGTCCATAGGCCGCGCCCGGTACCGACGCCACGCGGCCTTCGTTCAAAAGATAATTCGCCACCGCCGTGTCGTCCCGCAGCACGACGCCTCCAGGGGTCTTGCGGCCGATCAGGCTGCCACAGCCGATATAGGCATAGAAGGCACCGTCGGGCGGGGAGAGCGTCAGGCCATTGATCTTCCTGATGCCGTCGACCACCAGATCGCGGCGCGCCTCGAACGCCTGCCGGAAGCGTGCCACCTCGTCCTGTGGGCCATTGAGCGCGGCGACTGTCGCGGCTTGCGCGATCGAGCATACGGAGGTGCAGGACTGGCTCTGGATGGTCGCCATGGCCTTGATCAGCGGCGCGGGTCCTGCCGCATAGCCGACCCGCCAGCCGGTCATCGCATAGGATTTCGAGACGCCGTTGACGATCAGGGTGCGGTCCCTCAGCTCCGCGCAGGCCTTGCCGAAGGAGATAAATTCGCGACCGTCGAAAAGGATGTGTTCGTAAATTTCGTCGGACAGGACAAGCACGTGCGGATGCCTTGCCAACACGGCGCCGAGCGCCCGCAAATCCGGCTCCGAATAGACGGCGCCGGATGGATTGCCCGGCATGTTGAGGAACAGCCATTTTGTCCTCGGCGTGATTGCCTTCTCCAATAGCTCCGGTGTCAGCCGGAAACCTGATGTCTCCGGACATTCGACGACAACTGGCGTGCCGCCGAGCAGCTTCACCATTTCGGGATAGGAGACGAAATAGGGCGCCGGCAGGATCGCCTCGTCACCAGTCTCCAGCGTCGCCATCAGCGCGTTGAAGATGATCTGCTTGGCGCCATTGGCGACGACGATGTCATCAGCCGTATAGGCAAGCCCGTTCTCGCGCCGGAATTTTTGCGCCACCGCTTCACGAACCTCGGGCGTGCCGGCAGCACCCGTATAGAGCGTCTGTCCCGTCTTGGCCGCGACATGGGCGGCATTGATGATGTGGCCAGGCGTCGGGAAATCCGGTTCGCCCAGGCCGAGATCGATCACGTCGACGCCCTTGGCGCGCAACGCCTTGGCGGCTTGCGAGGCAGCCATTGAGGCCGAGGGCTTCACCGCCGACAGGCGCGAGGCAATGTAGCTCATTTGTCGTTCTCCGAAATGTATCCCTTGGAGCGGTCGTTGGCGCGTGCCTCGGCGCCGCGGCTGGACGGATCGCCATAGCCGCCGCCGCCCGGCAATTCGAGGATCAGTCGCCGGCCGGCAGGAACATGCTGCCAGCCCTTGGGGCGCATCACCGTGCCATCGTCGAGCCTGACCACACCGGCGACGCCGGCCTTGCCGCCGTTGCGTCCGGCGGCGGGATGATTGACGCGGTCGAACATGGCGGAGAAGTCGAACTCATGGCCGTCCGTCGCGGCGATCTCCAGAACTTGGCCCAGGCCGCCGCGAAACTCGCCGTCGCCCCCGGAATCCGGGCGAAGTTCCTTGCGCCAGATGACGATCGGGCCGGTGTGCTCGGTCGCCTCGATCGGCATGGTGTGCACGCCCGACGGAAAAGCGGTTGCGGACAGGCCATCGAGGCCAGGTCGCGCGCCCATACCGCCGGAATTGAACATCAGCACTTCGGCATTCCTGCCGGAAGCACCGGGAACCGGCCGCGCCGAGATGTGGATGTTCCACAAGGCGCCTGCGCCCTGGGCGAGAATTTTTCCAGGCAGCGCATGGGCGAGGGCGCCGAGCACGAGGTCGGGCACCATGTGGCCGAAGATATGCCGCAGCGCCACGGGGGCAGGGCGCACGGCGTTCAGGATGTTGACCGGCGACGACACGGTGAAGAAGGCCAGGGACGCGGCATTGTTGGGAATGTCGGGCGCCACTACGCATTTCAGCGCGTAGCAGGCATAGGCCTTGCTGTAGATGATCGGGCAGTTGATGCCCCAGCGGCTCATCGGGTCGGTGCCAGTGAAGTCGACCTCGACGCCGGCGTCGCGGACCGTCACGGTCGCGGCAAGCTTCACCGGCTTGTCGTAGCCGTCGGTCATCAGTTCGTTCGACCAGCTTCCTTTCGGCAGCTTTGCGATGCGTTCGACCATGGCGTCGCGGGTGCGCGAGAAGATGAACTCGCCGAGCCCGTCCAGCGATGTCAGGCCGATCTCCTTCATCATATCGACGAGGCGGCGATGGCCGACTTCGTTGCAGGCAGCGAGCGAATAGAAGTCGCCGACGACCTGGTTCGGTTCGCGGACATTGGCACGCAGGATCCTGACCAGGTCGAGATTGACGTTGCCCTTTTCCGCGAACTTCATGATCGGCAGCTGGATACCTTCTTCATAGACCGACTTGGCGTCGGCGCCGAAGCCACGTCCCCCGACGTCGACGACATGCGCCGTGCAGGCGAAGAAGGCCACAAGCTCGCCGTTGAGAAACGACGGCGACACCATGGTGATGTCATGCAGATGGCCGGTGCCCAGCCAAGGGTCGTTGGTGACATAGGTGTCGCCCTCGAACATGTTGTCGCGCGGGATTTCGTTCATGAAATGCAGCACGGCCTCCGCCATCGTGTTGACATGGCCTGGCGTGCCGGTCACCGCCTGCGCCAGCATCTCGCCGCGCGGATCGAACACGCCCGCCGACAGGTCGCCGGATTCGCGCACCGAGGTCGAGAACGCCGTGCGCAGCAAGGTGAGGGCCTGCTCCTCGACCACCGAGATCAACCGGTTCCACATGACCTGCATGCGGATTTCGCTGATGTCGCTCATGCGCGGCTGCCTTTGCGGGTCAGGAGGATCGCGCCGTCGCTCTGGATGACGGCATCGAAACTGGTGGTGATGACGGTCGAGGTCTCGCGCTCGACGATGACGGCCGGGCCCCGCACGCTGTCACCGGCGCAGAGCGTTGCCCGCTCGACGATGCCATAGATGCGTGCCTCGCCGCTTACCGGATCGAACACCGGGCGCGTGGTGGAGGGCGCCCTGGTCCGCTTGGCGGTCGTGAGTTCGTGCCTGATGGCGGCGGGCCGCACGTCGGTCGCCTTGACCGACCAGGTGACGATCTCGATTTCAAGCCCGCCAAGCCCGTCGATGGCGCGGCCGAAAAAGCGCTGATAATTCGCCTGGAACAGGTCCTTCAGCATAGTGACGGCATCGTCGCCGAACGGTTCATCCGGCAGCGGCACAGGGATTTCCCAACCCTGACCGGCATAGCGCATGAAGGCGGTGATCTCGCAGACGATCTGGCCGCTGGCTCCGGCCTGGACGAAGCTCTCGGCGCTGGCCTTGAGATCGCCGAGCAAGGCGTTGATTTCGGCCGGCTTGAACTGCGACAGGCGGGTGATTTTCGACGCTAGGGCCTCGTAGCCGAAGGGAGCCTTGAGAAAGCCGATCGCCGAGCCAACACCGGCACCCTGGGGAACCAGGCATTGGTCGATGCCGAGCTTCTCGCAAAGCCTGGCCGCGTGCAAGGGGGCCGCGCCGCCGAAGGCGATCATCATGTTGTCGGAAATGTTCTTGCCGCTCTCGACGGCATGGACACGGGCGGCATTCGCCATGTTCTCGTCCACCACCTCGCAGACGCCGAACGCGGTCGACATGGCGTCGAGCGACAGGCGCTCGCCGACTTCGCGCAGGATGGCCTGTTCGGAAGCCGAGGTGTCGAGCCTGATCGCACCGCCGGCGAAATTGTCGGGATCGAGCTTGCCGAGCAAGAGGTCGGCGTCGGTAATCGCCGGACGCGTGCCGCCACGACCATAGCAGGCTGGGCCCGGCTCCGATCCGGCGCTTTCGGGTCCGGTCTGGATGCGGCCCAACGCGTCGACCCAGGCGATGGAGCCGCCGCCGGCGCCGATCTCGATCATCTCGATGACCGGAATGGAGATCGGCATGCCCGAGCCCTTGCTGAAACGATAGGTGCGCGCCACTTCGAATGTCCTGGCGGTGCGCGGCGCAAAATCCTCGATCAGGCAGATCTTGGCGGTGGTGCCGCCCATGTCATAGGAAACGACTTTCTCCAACCCAAAACGCCGCGCGATGTCGGCGGCGAAGATGGCGCCGCCGGCCGGGCCGGACTCGACCAGCCGCACCGGGAATTCCGACGCTGTTTCGACCGAGATCAGGCCGCCGCCCGAATGGATCATGAAGACCGGGCATTCGGCGCCCATATCTTTCAGGCGTATCTGCAGGCGGGCGAGATAGTCGGCCATTTGCGGGCGCACATAGGCGTTGGCGCAGACCGTGTTGAAGCGCTCGAATTCGCGCATCTGCGGCGAGACTTCCGAGCTGATCGAAATCGGGATGCTCAGCTTGCGGGCGAGGATTTCGCGCGCCCGGCATTCGTGGGCAGGATTGGCGTAGGAATGGATGAATCCGATCGCCACCGCGCCGAAACCGCCGGCAGCGATCCGCCCAGCAATATCTTCGAGTGCTGCTTCGTCGAGCGGCTGCAATTCCTGCCCCTCGGCGCCGATGCGGCCGTTGACGGTAAACCGATCCTCGCGCGGGATCAGCGGCGTCGGCAGTTGCAGGTTCAGATCATACTGTTCGAAGCGGTTTTCCGTGCGCATCTCGATGACGTCGCGAAACCCTTCGGTCGTGATCAGCGCCGTTCGCGCTCCGCGGCGCTCGATGAGGGCGTTGGTTGCCAGCGTGGTGCCGTGGATGATGATGCCGATCTCGGCCGGCGATATCCCGGCGTCGCGCGTGACGACGGCGATGCCGTCGAGGATCGCCTGTTCTGGCGCCGCATAATTGGTCAGCACCTTGGTCGAGTACATCGTGCCGTGCAGGTCGAGGGCAATGTCGGTGAAGGTGCCGCCAATGTCCGCGCCGAGACGAATGTCGTCAGTCCTGGGGGTCATGCGTTGGCCTTTTGCGAAGCGAGCGCGGCATCGCGCATCTGGGAGAGGGTCTGCCGGGGCGTGAGCGCTTCGGGCGAGATGGCGATGTCGATGATGGCGCCGGTCGCGGATTTCAGCGCCCGCTCGAACGCCGCAGCAAAATCGTCTGTCGCCTCGACCCGCTCGGCGTGGAAGCCGTAAGCTCTCGCCAGAGCTACGAAGTCGGGGTTCTCAAGCGAGGTTCCCGAGACACGTGCCGGATAGTGGCGCTCCTGATGCGCGCGGATGGTGCCGTAGATGCCGTTGTTGAGGATCAGCACGATCGGCTGCGCGCCGGCCTGCATGGCGGTGCCGAGTTCCTGGCAATTCATCTGGAAGTCGCCGTCGCCGGCAAAGCAGACAACGGTGCGCCCAGGGTATGCGACCTTCGCCGCGATTGCCGCCGGCAGGCCGTAGCCCATGGCGCCGGACTGCGGCGCCAGCAGCCGCGCCTGCGGCCCGAATTTGAAGAACTTGTTCGGCCATACCGTAAAGTTGCCGGCGCCATTGGTGAGGATGACATCGGCCGGCAAGTGTTCGCGCAGCCAGGCGCTGACCGCGACCATGTCGACCGGGCCGGGCTGGACGGGCGCCGTGAATGTCCCTTCATAGGCCTTGCGCGCGGTGGCCCGCCAATCCGCCCAATCGCCCTTCACCGGCGTCAGCGCCTTGGCGAAAGCGTTCGGGCCGGCGTGGATGCCAATGGTGGGCACATAGATCTTGCCGATCTCGCGGTCCGAACCATGGACATGGATCAGCTTCTGGCGCGGCATGGGAACCGAGAGCAGCGTATAGCCGTCCGTCGTCATTTCGCCGAAGCGAACGTTGATGGCGAGGATCACGTCGGCATCGCGGATCAGGGTCTTGAGGTGCGGCACCATGCCGACACCGGCTTCGCCGACGAAGGCGGGCGAATGATTGTCGAACTGGTCCTGATAGCGGAAGGCAGCCACGGCCGGGATGTCGGAAGCTTCGGCGAAAGCCTGCAGGGCTGCGCGTCCCTCCGCCGTCCAGTTGGCGCCGCCCATGAGCAGGACCGGCCTTTCGGCTTGGGCCAGCAGCTTGAGCGCCGAGGCGATCGCCTCCGGGGCCGGCGCCGGCGCGAAAATCGCCGCGGGTCCGCTGAGCGGGGCAGCTTCGGTCAGGGTGGTCAGCATGTCCTCCGGCAGAGCGACAACCACGGGGCCGGGCCGTCCGGTCGAGGCGGTGGTCCAGGCACGCGCCACGATCTCGGGCAGGCGCGAGACGTCGTCGATCTCGACCGCCCATTTGGCGACGGTGCCGTAGACAGCCCGGTAGTCGATCTCCTGGAAGGCTTCACGTCCCTTCATGTCGGTGCCGACCTGGCCGACGAACAGGATCATCGGCGAACTGTCCTGCATGGCCGTATGGACGCCGATGCTGGCGTTGGTGACACCCGGGCCACGCGTCACGAAGCAGATGCCCGGCGATCGCGTCAGCTTGCCATACGCCGAAGCCATGAATGCTGCGCCGCCCTCGTTGCGGCACAGCACATAGTCCAGCTTGCCCTTCGTGTCGTGCAGCGCGTCCAGCACCGCCAGATAGCTTTCGCCGGGTACACCGAAGCTCTTGGTCGCGCCAAGCGCGATCAGGCATTCGACAAGAAGGCGGCCGCCATTGCGGATCATGTTTTCGACATCCTCGGTCGGGGCAAGCGAACCGAGCCTGCCTTTTCGGATTTATACGTGCACGCTGGCGGAACGGGACGAAATCAAGAAATGCGGTTCATTCGAAAGTTATTCTTTACTCAGGCGATCGCACCAGAACGCCGGGGTTCATCCTGCCCAGTGGATCGAACGCGCTCTTCAGCCGCTGCATCAGTTCCCGCTCCACGGAACCGCGATTGCGCTCCGCCAAGGCGATCTTGGCGCGGCCAAGCCCATGCTCGGCCGCGAAACTGCCGCCCATTTCCGTGGCGAGCGCTGACAGTGCGTCGGCAAACCGCCCGGTCTTGCCGTCGAAATCGGCTCGGCCCTCCGGTGGCGACAGATTGTAGTGGATGTTGCCGTCGCCGAGATGACCGAACGGGTTGATGCGCACACCGGGAAGAACGTCTTGGCAGACCTTCGCGCCCGCCTCGATGAAGCGAGCGATCGCGCCGCGCGGCACCGAGATGCCGTGCTTCAATTGCTCGCCTTCCAGCCGCTGTCCTTCGGGCTGTTCCTCGCGTAGCCGCCAGAACTGCGCCCGATGCGCACCCGATGTCGCCAGCGCACCATCCAGGACAAGATTTTGCTCCATTCCCCATTCCAATGCCGAATTCAGGATTTCGTCGAGGGGAACACGTTGCGAGCCGGAAGCCAGCTCGACGAGCAGGTAGACATCCCCCCTTGTCGCCAGCTGATAGGCGAGATCAGGCAAATGCTTGAGGGCGAGTTGCAGGCCGACATCGCTGAAGAATTCGAGAGCGGTAAGGAATTCGCTCGCCTCGCCGCGCACGTAGGCGCCGAATGACACAGCGGCGGCAAAGTCGGGCATAACGAGAAGCGCGCTCGCCTGCCGCCTTGGCGTGGGGTAGAGCCGCAGGATGGCACGCGTGACGATGCCCAGCGTGCCTTCCGAGCCGCAAAACAGCTTGCGCAACTGATAGCCGGCATTGTCCTTCTGCACTGCCCGCAGCCCGTTCCAGACCTCGCCCTCCGGGGTCACGACTTCGAGGCCGAGAACCAGGTCCTGCATCATGCCGTAGCGAAAGGCCTGGCTGCCGCCGGCATTGGTGCCGATCAGGCCGCCGATCCGGGCGCTCCCTTCGGCACCGAGATGCATTGGAAACATCAGGCCATGCGGCTCCAGCGCCTCGTGCAACGCGGCAAGCGCGGCGCCGGCTTCAACGGCAATCGATCCGCTGTCCAGATCCGGCTCACCGATCGCGGCCATGCGTGCAAGCGACACGATGACCGCATTCGGTTGTTCGGCCACCGCGCCACCGCAAAGGCTGGTGTTGCCGCCTTGCGGCACGATTGCCAGCCCGGCCTCCCGACATGTTTTGACGACTGCGGCCACCTCGGCGGTGGTTGCGGACCTAGCGACGCCCAGGGGTGCCACGCCATACCGGTTCAGCCAGTCGCGCTGGTAAGGCTCGGCGTCGGCGCCTGAAAGCCAGCCTTTCGATCCAAGTATCTGTCGCAACACGACAACGGGATCAGTCATTGAAGCACCCGGGGGCTGCGTACACTTGGGACCGTTGCATCTTCCCGATTGCCGTTCAATGACCCAGCACCTGCGATAGGAACTGCCGCGTGCGCTCGTTTTGCGAGGCGGTGAAGAACGCCTCGGGCGGCGCCTGTTCGACGATCTCGCCACCATCCATGAAAATCACACGATCGGCGACACGGCGCGCGAAACCCATCTCATGGGTGACGCAAATCATCGTCATGCCTTCGGAGGCAAGCGTGACCATGACGTCAAGCACTTCCGAAATCATTTCCGGGTCGAGCGCCGAGGTCGGCTCGTCGAACAGCATGATCTGCGGCTGCATGCACAGCGCCCGCGCGATGGCGACCCGCTGTTGCTGGCCACCTGAAAGCTGCCCGGGAAACTTCATCGCCTGCTCGGGGATGCGGACTTTCTCCAGATAGCGCCGGGCGGTGGCCTCGGCCTCCGCGCGCGGCTGCTTGCGCACGATCATCGGGGCGATCATGCAATTCTCCAGCACCGTCATGTGCGGGAACAGGTTGAAGTGCTGGAACACCATGCCGACCTCGCGCCTGATCCCGTCGATGTTGCCGACATCGTCGTTGAGCTCGGTGCCGAGCACGGTGATGTGGCCGCCATTGTGCTGTTCCAGACGATTGATGCAGCGGATCATGGTCGACTTGCCCGAGCCGGAGGGGCCGCAGACGACGATCTTTTCGCCTCGCTGCACGGACAGGTTCACCTTCCGTAGCGCATGGAACGACCCATAGTATTTGTCGAGATTTTCGATGCGGACGGCCGGCCCGTTGGACTTGTTCGAATTGCCCGAGATCATCTGGGCCTCCTTACCGTTCGCCGACAGACATGCGACGCTCGAGATAGGCGCCGTAGCGGGACAGGCTGAAGACGAAGACGAAGTAGATGAAGGCTATGAAGGCATAGACTTCGACATAGGCGAAGCGCCATTCGCCGGTTCCGTAGGCGGCATTGCCGGAGGCCAGGATCTCGAAGAAGCCGACGATGACGACCAGCGAGGTTTCCTTGAAGGAGATGACGAACTGGTTGATGGTGGCCGGCAAAGCGTTCCGCATGGCCTGCGGCAGAAGGATGCGGCCGATGCGCTGCCAATAGCTCATGCCGAGCGCCATGGCGGCTTCTTCCTGTCCACTGGGAACGCCCTGCATGCCGCCCCTGACGATCTCTGCCTGATAGGCCGAGAAGAACAGTGCCGAGCCCAGGATCACGCGGTAGAGCTTGTCGCCTACCATCCATTGCGGCAACGCGAAGGGAAGGACGACGGCGAAGGTGAACAGGATCGAGATCAGCGGCAGCGAGCGGACCCCATCGATGAT
The DNA here is from genome assembly GCF_006442215.1 of Mesorhizobium sp. B2-3-11. Lineage (NCBI taxonomy): Bacteria > Pseudomonadati > Pseudomonadota > Alphaproteobacteria > Hyphomicrobiales > Phyllobacteriaceae > Mesorhizobium > Mesorhizobium sp. B2-3-11. Next base: position 94,077 of record NZ_VFVS01000020.1, read on the forward strand.
GAGGCCAGTGGTGCGGGAAATCCAGGGCAGGTCCGACCGGCGCAGCAGGGCCAGGCAGATGGCCAACGGGAAGCCGATAAGGCAGGTGGTGACGAAGATGAACAGGGTGAGCGCCAGTCCGCCCCAGGCTTCCTCACCGACGTAGGAAAGACCAAGCACGCCGCCCTTCATCAGCACGTAGAAGGTTGCTGCTCCCGCTCCCCAGACGAGCGCGATCCGGCGTCCGGTCCAGAAGGCCGGAATACAGCTCAGTACCGTCATCATCACCACGGTGACGCAGGCGAGCGCCGAGCGCCATTGCTCCTCGAAAGGATAGAGGCCGAACAGGATGATCCGCCATCTGGCCGCGATGACCGACCAGCAGGCTCCCGCCGCCGCCTGGCAGGCCTCTGGCCCGCCGCTCGTCGTGAACACGGCCGAGAGGATTGCCCAATTGATGAGCTTCCAGGCCAGAAAGCCCATGATCGTCAGCGAGACCAGCGACAGCAACGCCTGAAGCGGTGTCGCGAAGAAACGCCGCCTTAGATCCTCGATCCTTCCGGGGGCGGGGGGAGCGATAACGACCATCTCCATCTCTTATCCCCTCAGTTGATTGCCCTTGAGGGCGATTGCTTTGTTGATGCGGTTGAAGATGGCGGCGAGACTGAGATTGATGGCGAGGAAGCCAGCCATCAGGATGCCGATCGTTTCGATGGTCTGGCCGGAATGGTTGATCGCCAGCGCCACGATCATGAAGAAATCGGTGAAGCCCACCGCGATGCCCATCGTGGTTGCCTTCATCAGCCAGACATACTGGTTGGCCAGGATCGGCAACATGGCGCGCAACGCCAGTGGCAGCCGCACCAGCGTGAAGACGCGCCAGGGGCTCAAGCCCAGCGAGCGCGCTGCCTCCATCTGGCCCTTGCCGACGGACTTGAAGCCGCCACGCACGATCTCGGCGATGTAGGAGCCGCCATAGATGGCGATGGCGATTGCCAAAGCGGAAAATTCCGGCGAAATGCGCAGGCCGCCCTTCAAATTGAGGCCCTGCAGGGCGGGGAAATCGAGCAGCGGTGCTTCAGGCAGGCGCCCTACCAACAGAATGATTGCCGCACAGGCCAGCGCCGCAGCAGCCCCGGCGAGCTGAATGGTGGCACGCTGGCCGATCGGCTGGCTAAGCCGTGACGTCCTGCCCATCCAGACCGGCAGCGCTAGTGCCGCGATCACGGCCAATATGGCCAGCGCCATTGCCACGCCGCCGACATTCGGTACCGGCACGTAGAGACCACGGCTGGTCAGCAGAAAACCCCAGCCTTCGTGCGCGGCGCGCGGCGGCGGCAGATGCGTGATGAGCGCGTACCAGAAGAAGACCTGGAGGATCAGCGGGATGTTGCGGAAGATGTCGACGTAAGTGCGGCCGAGCAGCTGCGCCAGTTCGTTGGACGAGGTTCGCGCCAGGCCGACGATCGTGCCGACGATGGTCGCCAGGACCAGCCCGACCGTGCCCAGGAACAGCGTGTTGATGATGCCGATGAGGAAGTACCACCAATAGGGATCGTTGGCCGTGGCCGGCAGCAGCGAGAAATTCACATCCCAGCCCGTCGACTTGTAAAGGAAGTCGAAGCCAGAGGTGATCCCTTGCTCGGCCAGGTTCCGTCGGGCGATCAAAACGCCGGCAAGCACAAGCGCCGCGAGCGAGGCGACATAGAGGACCTGCAACAGCGCGTTGCGGACCTTCTGATTTCTCAGCAGGGTGACCATCAGGATCTTTCCCCCGATTGGCGCTTGCTCCGCCCGGCAGGAGCCAGGCGGAGCTTGAGGCGCAATGCTCCAACAAAGAGTTAGATCAGGATGGCGATTCAACGAAACCTCATCCTGATCCAGAACGGGATCAGTCGATCACCAGCGGGAACAGGACGCCGCCATTGTTCCAGAGATTGGTGAGCTCGCGGTCCATCTTGTAGGGAGAGTCCTTGCCGAGATCGCGATCGAAGATCTCGCCATAATTGCCGACGTTCTTGATCACCTTGTAGGCCCAGTCGTCGGAGAGACCGAGGCCCTTGCCCATGCCCGGCGTGACGCCAAGGAATTTGGCGACCTGCGGTGAAGTCGGCTTGGCCTTGATCTCGTCGACATTCTTGGAGGTGATGCCTTCCTGTTCGGCGAAGATCAGCGTGCTCAGCGTCCAGTTGGCAATGTCGACCCAATTGTCGTCGCCTTGCCGCATGATCATGACTTCGGGCTCGACCGCCAGCACGTCGGGCAGGATGACATGGTCATCGACCTTGCCCTTGGCGATACGGGCAATGGCGAGCGTTGGTCCCCACTGCGCATAGAGATCGCAGCGGCCGGAGAAATAGGCCTGTTCGAGCTCTTCGGTCTTTTCGATGAGCACCGGCTCGAGCTTGATGCCGAGCTTGGCCGTATAGGCCGCGACCTGTTGTTCCTGCGAGGTGCCGGCCGGAATGCAGATCGTGCCGCCCGCGGCGTCCTTGAGCGATTTGAGGTTGAGTTCCTTGTGCGCCATCACCTTGGTGGTGCCGAGGTAATAGGACATGGAGAATTGCAGGCCGAGTTCGGTGTCGCGGCTGAGCGTGCCACCGGAAGCCTTGATGATGATGTCGACATCGCCCGACTGCAGTGCCGGCCAGCGCTGTGCCCAGCTGATCGGCACGACCTTCAGCTTCGACGGGTCCCCGAATATAGCGGTGGTGACAGCCTTGCAAAGGTCGATGTCCATGCCCTTCCAGTTGCCCTTGTCGTCCACCTCGGCGAAGCCGAGATAGGAGCCGTCATGGCCGGTGCAATTGAGCGTGCCCCGGGCCTTGACGGCTTCAAGCGTCTTGCCGCCGGCGGCTTGCGCCGGCGCCGCGAAATGCACGAGGCCCAGGGCCATGGCAGCGGCCCCCCATTCCATCATTTTCATTTGATTTCTCCACTGTTGAGGTTGTTCCGTTTCTTGTTGTTGGGGCCTCGAAAGAAAGCTTTCGGAGCCCGGTTCCGAAGCCGCTTCAGTCGGCAAGCGGGGTTGGTTTGGGCAAGGAGATCTTGAGGTCGCTGCGCCAATCCTGCTGGGCGAGCCAGCGATGCAGGGCGGCCACCGCCTTCACGCGCAGGTGCCCACGAGGGACGACCAGATAGAAGCCCGGAATTTCCTCCGGCCTCATGTCGGCGATGGCGTCGCGGCCGATCGGCGCGACCAGCGTGCCGGCCCGGAAATCTTCCTCGGCGTCGATGACGGACACCAGGCCCACGCCGATGCCTTGCAGCGTCGCCCGCCGCATGGTCGCCGCATCGTCGAAGCTGATGCTACGGTCGCCATCCGTCAGCTCGACGCCAAGGTGGCGCAATATGTCCGGCCACAGGCGCTTCGATTTGACGGTGTCGAGCAGCGTAAACTTCGTCAGGTCATGCGCCGATTTGATCTTCTCGCCGATATCAGGCGTGCAGCAGATGATCTTCGGGTCCGGCACCAGCAGCGTGGTCTCGTAGTCCGTCCAGTTGCCGTAGCCCCACTGCACCGTCATATCGATATCGTCGCGCCCGAAATCGGGCAGGTCGACCATCGTCGTCAGGCGCAGATCGGCGCCCGGCAAAATCTCGCGGAACAGCGAAAGCCTGGGCAGCAGATAGTGGGTGGCGAAGTACGGACTCGCATTGAGGTTGATGCGGTCTCGGTAGTTCGACTTGGTGACGCGGCGAACGCCCTCGGAGAACTCGTCGAAACCGGCTTTGACATAGTGCGAGAGAAGGATGGCCGACTCGGTCAGTTCGATCGACCGGCCCTTGCGCTCGAACAGGGTGACCTGAAGCGTGTCTTCCAAGAGCTTGATCTGTTGGCCGACCGCTTGCGGTGTGACCAGCAGTTCGTCCGCCGCCTGCCGAAAACTCTTATGCTGCGCGACGGCGTGGAAAACGCGAAGAGCATTCAGCGAGGGAAGGCGCAGCTTGCCGGTCATCGAAAATTCCGCTCCTTCCGCTTGAGGCTCCGTTGATCATGCACTGTCGTATTCCGGTCGCCGCCGGCTGCGTTAAGGTGCTTCTAAGCGTAGATATAACCACCTGATACAATTACGTTTTCGCCGGTCATGTAGGTGTTCTTGGGCCCACCTGTCATCAGCACCCACTCGGCAATCTCGGTCGGTTCGGCGCCGCGGCCGAGCGGGCTCGCCTTGGCCAGTTCCTCCAGGAAGCCGAGCGCTTTTGCCTTCTCGGTGGCCATGCCGGCCGGCGCAACGGAATTGACCAGGATGCCGTCCTTGGCCACGTGGTGGGCGAACGAACGGGTGAGGCTGACCACGGCCGCCTTCGTCGCCGCATAGTGTGCGTTCTGCGGATGCGCCTTGAACGCGTCGACCGACGTCAGGTTGACGATGCGACCGCGCACATGGGCTTTCGGCTCCTGCGACTGCATGTGGCGAACGGCGGCCACCATCATGTGGTAGGTGCCCTTGATGTTGATGCCGTTGGAGGCATCCCAGTCGGCGTCGGAGATCTCGAGGAGCGGGCGGCGCGGATAGATCGCGGCGCAATTGATCACCGTGTCGACGCGGCCGAGCTTCGAGACGATGGCATCGAAGGCCGTATGGCACTGCGGGCCGACCTGGATGTCGCATGCCGCTGCTGCGGTCGGCAGGCCCTTGGCCTTCGCCGGTCCAAGCGCGGCTTCGGCTGCCTGCTGATTGATGTCGATGATGCCGATCTTCGCGGCGCCGGCGTCAACGCCCATCTCGGCCAAGAGGGCGCCGAGGCCGGCGCCACCACCCACGATGAGAACGGAAAGGTCTTTCATCCTGTTTTTCCTACTTGGTGCCGCTTGGCGAGGTTGGCCAGGTCGGCATGATGTCGAAACGCGTAACGTCGGCCCATGCAGGGAGTGCGAGCACCGCGACGACCATCCTGGCCACGTCATCTGGTTGCACCACTTTCGCGGCGTACATGGCCGCGCGCGCCTCGGCGCCGAGTATGTCCCTGTAGAGCTGCGTCTCGACACGGCCGGCGACGATCTCGGTGACGCGGATCCCGGACGGGGAGAGGTCGGCGCGCAGTGCCGCTGCGAAGCCGGAGATCGCCGCCTTGGTGGCTGAATAGACGGCAATGTTGGAGAATGGCGCATGGCCCGCGACGGAGCCGGTAAACAGTATGTGGCCCGACTGGCGCTCGCGCATCTTCGGCACGATGAGGCGGGTGAGCAGGATCGTGGCGCTGAGGTTCACCTCCAGCGTGGTGTCGATGTCGGCGATGGCCATGTCGGCGAAATTGCCGAGTGGCGGCATCATGCCGGCATTGTTGATCAGCACGTCGATGGTGAGATCGGCCAGCACCGATTCCAGCGCTTCGCGGTCAGTGATGTCGACGGCAATCGGCACGATGCCGGACCGCTCGGCCTGCAGTTCCTTGAGCGAAGCTTTGCTGCGTCCAACCGCATAGACCTCGTAGCCGGCATCGCTGAGCGCGATCGCCATTGCGCGCCCTATGCCGCTCGTCGCACCTGTGATGAAGGCTGTCGTCACGTGGGCTTTCCCGTTTGCCTGACTTTCAGTGTGCGGCGCGGGCCGGCGCCGCGAAACCAAGAAAACCAGCAAAAAGGAAAGATAAACTTTCGAAAGCGCCTTTCACGTTCGAAACATTCCACGCCTTCCACCCGACGGCGAAAGCCGTAAACCAAAGGAAAGCGACCTCTTCAGCGCGCAGGAGGTTCCTTCAGCCGACCGATTTGGCAAAAACACGGCTTTCGCAATGCAGGGCTAATCTGACTCCGTGCGATTGCCTTTGCGATCGAACCCGCCGGGTTCTATCCGCCGGTCGCGGCAGGCCTTGTCATGTCGGTGAACAGCGAGGCCGCGGCTGCTTTCTGTTCAGCCTCGGTTGCCTCGACGCCCGAGGCTTTCGCCAGGGCGCGCACGCGTCCAAGACTGTTGTGCAGGTGCTTGCGCATGGCCTGGCGGGCTGCGCGGCCGTCCTGCTTTTCGATGGCATCGACGATTGCCCTGTGCTCGCTGTGGATGCGCGCGTAGTAGGCGTCCTTGCGGTCGGGCGCGACGACGTAACCGAGCTGAAAACGCGGGACGATCATAGGCCTGAGATAGCTCAGGAAGCCGTGGATGAATTCATTGCGCGCCGCCTTGGCGATCGCCAGATGGAAATCATAATCGTAGTGGATCTGGACGATGGCCGGATCCGCCTGCTGGGCGTCGACCTGTTCCATCAGGGCGCGGATTTCGCTCGCCTCCGCATCGGTGCGCCGCTCCGCGCAAAGTCCGGCCGACTCCACCTCGACACTCAGTCTGAGTTCCAGCAAGGCGATGGTTTCCGGCAAGGTTCTCAAAGCCTCATCCGGTATCGAAAAATTGCGCGGCGCCGGTGTTTCGCTGACGAACATGCCGCGCCCCTGCTGCGGCACCACCATGCCGTCAGAGCGCAGACGCGCCACCGCTTCGCGCACGACAGTTCGGCTGACGTCGTATTCGGCGCAAAGCTCCGCCTCGGTCGGCAGTTGCGCGCCTGGCAACAGCCGTCCGGACCGGATCTTTTCGGACAGGCTCTCCGCCACCACGGTGGAAAGCGGCTTGCGCTTGGTCATCAATCTCCCCTTAGCCAGATTCGGGATGATGCCCGAACCAGCAGGACCATTCAAACCGCCGCGGTGACGATCAGTTCGACCAGCATTCCGGGCTTGGCCATCCGTCCTTCGCCGGACGAACGCGCCGGCGCATGCTCTTTCGGCACCCAGGCATCCCACACCGTGTTGACCTCGTCGAAGTCCCTGACGTCGTCCAGCCACATCTGCACGTGCAGGATGCGGGTCTTATCTGTGCCTGCCTTGGCCAGCAATACGTCGATCTTGCCGAGCACCTCGTGCATCTGGTCGGCGGCGGATTGGCCTGGTCTTGCGACCTGACCGGTCAGATAGAGCGTGCCATTGTGGATGACGCCGTGGTGAATGCGGGTGTCGAAGTCGAAACGCTTGATGTCGCTCACGAAATTTGTCCTCATCAGATAGCCGGCGTCTGCCGGATGGGATTGCCCTGCAAATACTGCGCGTAGGGCGCCTGCACGAGCCAACCGGCATCGACGGGCAGAGTGACACCGGTGATCGACGCGGCACGATCCGAGCAGAGAAACAAAGCCGCCTCGGCAACGTCGCGCGGCTCGACGAAGCGGCGCAGCGCCGTTGTGGCCTGGATCGCCTCGGGATTGCGCTCGCCCCTGGCTATCTTGGTCTTCAGCCCATCGGAAAGCGTGTAGCCGGGCGCCACCGCATTGACGCGGACACCGTGCGGGCCGAGTTCGGCCGCCAGGATCTGGGTTAGCGCCAGGACCGCATGTTTGCCCGGTGTGTAAGCGGGGAGGGAGAGTGGCGCGAAAGAGGCGAGCGAACCGACGTTGAGGATCGCTCCACGCCCGGCGGCCGACATGAGCCGACCGAACACCTGGCAACCCAAAAGCGTGCCGCGATAGTTGATGCGCCACATCTTCTCGTCTTCGTCGAGATCCTGGTCGAGGACGTGCTTGCCGCTCTGCAGGATGCCGGCACAATTGACCACGACATGAGGCGTGCCGAAGGCCTGGCTGACAGTCTTGGCCAGCGCTTCGACCGAGCCGGCATCGGCGACGTCGGTCTGGACAAACACAGCGCGTGGCGCGCCCGCCGTCTCGCATGCACCTGCCGCCCCCTTGCCGCGTGGTGCGTCCCGGCCCGCGACGACCACCCTGTAGCCGTCCTCAGCGAAGCGCACTGCAATGGCGCGGCCGATGCCGGAAGTGCCGCCGACAACGACTGCGGTTGGCGCATCAGCCATGGCTGCGATCCTTCCGATCGATGTCGAAGAAGGCGGACATGGCTTCGACCTGGAAATCCATCATCGGGCGCCCCGGCTGGATGCGGCAGCCGATCGCTTTCGCCGTCTTGAGCAGCGCCGTCTCGGCCGGCTCCATGATGATGTCGACCACCGTCATGTCCGGCGTCAGCTTGCTCACATCCATGGGCAGCGGATCGGTACCTTTCAGGCCCGAAGGCGTCGCGTTGATCGCCATGTGCATACCGGTGGGATCGGGCTCTCCGACCTCAATGCGACAGTTTGGAAAGGCCTTGTGGACCAGCACAGCCAGCTTCTCAGCGCGATCCCTGTCGATATCGTTCAGGCGGATCTCCGCCGCGCCTTCCTCGGCCAAACAATAGGTCAGCGATGCACCGGCGCCGCCAGCGCCGACCTGAAGGATTCTTCGTCCGGCAATTTGATGCGCGCCCGCCTTCAATCCGTCGATGAAGCCGACGCCATCGAAATTGTCGGCATACCAGCTGCCGTCCGCTTGCCGGCGCACCGAGTTGGCGCTTTGCACGCGCGCGGCGCGGTCGTGCGCGGCGGCGCATTTGTGATAGACCGGGACCTTGTAGGGCACAGAGATGATCACGCCGCGGATGTTTTCCGCCGCCGTGATGCCGGCCCAGAAAGTATCGAAATCCTCCGGACGGCAGCTCAGCGGCACCATCAGGCTGTCCAGCCCTTTCTGCTCGAATATCTCGTTGAACATGCCGGGGCTCTTCGCATGCCCTACAGGATGGGCAAGCATAACGAAGATTTCCGCCTTTCCGGTTCCGCGCATCGGTTCATTCCTTTCCGTTTGACAGTTCATGATTACTCAGGATCTCGAGCGCCTGGACAAGAGACGAGTGGTCAGCCTCGGCCCCTCCCGGTCGCGCTGAACAGGCATTCATCAATTGCTGCGCCAGCGCCGTGCTCGGCAGGGAAACGCCAAGCGAACGCGCGCTCTCCAGGGCCAGATTGAGGTCCTTCTGGTGGAGCTTGATGCGAAAACCCGGCGCGAAGGTCCGGGCGATCATGCGCTCGCCATGCACTTCAAGCACGCGCGAGGAGGCGAAGCCGCCCATCAGCGCCGTTCGCACTTTCGCCGGGTCGCAGCCGGCCTTGCTGGCGAAGACCAGCGCTTCGGCCACCGCCTCGATGTTGAGCGCGACGATGATCTGATTGGCGATCTTGCAGGTCTGCCCGGCGCCATTGTGCTCGCCGATGAGGGTGATGTTCTTGCCAAGCTTCTGGAAGATCGGCAGCGCCCGCTCGAACTCGGCGGCCGGACCGCCGATCATGATGGTGAGGCTCGCCGCCTTGGCGCCGACCTCGCCGCCCGATACCGGCGCATCGAGATAGCCCCCACCGGCTTCCCTGATTTTCGCCGCAAATTGGGCGGTGGCGATCGGGCTGATCGAACTCATGTCGATCACCAGCTTGCCGGCGGATATCCCTTCAAGCACGCCGTTCTGGCCAAACAGGACGCGCTCCACGTCAGTCGTGTCGGGCAGCATCGTGATGACGATCTCCGCAGTCCGCGCCACCTCGGCGGCGGAGGCGACGACCGATGCTTGCAGATCCGCAGGCAGAGGCGAGCGGTTGAGCACGGTGACGACCTCATGCCCCGCATCGGCGAGATGCCTTGCCATCGGCGCCCCCATCACTCCCAGTCCGATAAAGCCAATCTTCATCTACAAACTCCGTTGCGGCCAGAGCCATCTTGCAGGTCAAGCGGGCCATATGATATAGGACATCATACAAATTTAAGCGCGCCGTTGTCCATGGGAGATTGATCGCAAAATGCAGGAGCGCCTCAATACGTTGAAGGCCGCCGTGACGGCCGGCCGTGCGCATATCGGCATCTGGTGCTCGCTGGCCTCCGCCCTCACCACGGAGATCGTGGCGGGCTCCGGCGCCGGTTGGCTGCTGATCGATGGCGAGCACAGCCCCAATCATCTGCGCAGCATCATGGCGCAGTTGCAGGTCGTGGCTGCCTTCGACAGCGAGGCGGTAGTCAGGCTTCCTTCGGACGATCCCAATCTGATCAAGCAGGCGATGGATATCGGCGCCCGCAGCCTGATGATCCCCAATGTGCGCACGGCCAATCAGGCGCGCACCATCGTTGCCGCGATGACTTACGCGCCGGGCGGTTTCCGCGGCTTTTCCGTCGGCCACCGCGCCAACGCCTTTGGTCGCATCGCCGGCTACCATGCCAACGCCCGTGCCCAGCAGCTTCTCGCCGTGCAGATCGAGGATGACTCCGGCGTCGCCAATGCCGCCGAGATCGCCGCCGTCGATGGCGTCGACGTGCTCTTCGTCGGCCCCGGCGATCTCTCCACCAATATGGACGCGATGGGCAATCCTGGTGCGGCGCATGTGCAGAAGGCGATCGCCTCCGTGCGCAAGGCGGCAGCGGCGGCAGGCAAGGCCAGCGGCATCCTGGCGCCGGCAAAGGCAGATGCGGACCGCTATCTCACCGACGGTTTCACCATGGTCGCGGTCGGCTCCGACCTCGGTTTGCTGGCAAGGGGCTCGGATGCCCTGATCGCTTCCTTCAATCGATAGGCAAAGTCATGGCAATTCCTCCCTACAAGGCGCCGCTGCGAAGCCGTTACGATATCGTCATCGTCGGCGGCGCGGTCGTCGGGTCGTCGACGGCCTACTGGCTGAGCCAAGCCTTGGGCGGCCGCGCCTCGATCCTCGTGGTCGAGCGCGACTCCAGCTATACGTTCTCGTCGACGGCGCTCTCCACCAGCGCCATCCGCCAGCAATATTCCAATCCGATCAATGTGAAGATCAGCCAGTTCGGCATCGAGACCATCCGCGGTTTCCAGGAGCGGATGGCGCCGTTCTACAAGGACGAGCCGGCCCCTGACCTCGGCTTCAAGGAACACGGATATCTCTATTGCTGCTCGCCCGACGGTGTCGAGGCGGCGCGCGAGCGCGTCGACCTGCAGCGCAGTCTCGGCGCCCACACGGTATTCCTCGATCCAGGCCCGCTGAAGGAGCGTTTTCCCTGGCTCAATATCGAGGATCTCGGCGGCGGTTCCTGGGGTTCTCGTGAAGAGGGCTGGTTCGATTCCATGGGCCTATTGAACGGCTTCCGCCGCGCCGCGCGCGCCAGCGGGGTCGAATATATCGACAATGCCGTGACTGGACTGGATGTCGCCGAGGGCCAAGTCGTCTCGGTGCGGCTTGCGACAGGCCAGACGATAGCCTGCGGAACGCTGGTCAACGCCGCCGGCCCGCGTGCGCAACAGGTCGCGGCCATGGCCGGGCTGTCGATCCCGGTGGCGCCCTACAAGCGCTACAGCTTCGTTTTCGCCAGCGCCACTCCGATCCCTGGCCGGATGCCCAATGTCATTGACCTCTCCGGAACATTCGTGCGCCCGGAAGGCGAACTTTTTCTCACCGGCAACACGCCGCAAGGCGACGGACCGGCCGACTACGACGACTTCGAGATGCACTTCGAAGAGTTCGACGACTACATCTGGCCGTCGCTCTGGCACCGCATTCCGGCCTTCGATGCACTAAAGGTGCAGACCAGCTGGACCGGCCACTACGAGTACAACATGCTCGATCACAACGGCATTGTCGGCTTTCACCCGCAGGTGAAAAACTTCATGTTTGCCAACGGGTTTTCAGGGCACGGTCTGCAGCAGTCGCCTGCCGTGGGGCGGGGCGTGTCGGAGCTGATCGTTCACGGCGCTTTCCAGACGCTCGACCTGTCGCCATTCTGCTATGAGCGCATTCCGCGCAACGAACCGTTCATGGAGGAGGCGGTGATCTAGCGGGCGTTTTCGGCAACTTAATAAATGATGCCGATAGTTGGAATCCGCCTGAGAGAAATGTGTCATGAAAATTGCTCACCAAGTCCAGCAGATGAAGCATCGGATGATTGAGGCTGGCGCATTGGAAAAAGCAGTGTCGGTCAGCAAGACGGTAGCAAAAAGTCACCCAACCCGGTCACTCCGATCGCTGCTCGATGCAGTTTGGGTCAGGTTGTGGAGCCTTTTAAGGGCAAAGGATTAAACGCTCCAAGGGCTAAGCAAACGCCGTTGGGAAACCGCGACCCAGAGTGTCAGGCTCCTAGGCGTTCCCACGAATATCTGCCAGACTGGCGTTGGCGAAAGGTCGTCGGAGATCTGGTTGTGCACGCGCAAAGCCGAGGAACCATTGCCGGTCCCGTGCTACCCGGCAGCACTGCGCCTCATGTCCGCCCTTGCTGCCGCCCTTATTTGCCTGAAGGCAGACATTCGGATGTACAATGGGATCAGCATCTGCGATGCGCCTCAGATGTTCTCCGGCGTAACTATTTCGAATGGTATCGACCGCTGTAGAGTGGCCAGCTGTGCCTGTGGGTTGATAACGTCGATCATTGTCTGCACGAGAAGGGCCGACGTAGCTTCGAGAGGATGACAGAGAGCTGCGGTGATCAATCCTTCCGAAAGACCTCTGCGTGTCTCGGGTCCAATGTCGCGGCATACCACCTTGATAGCTGAGCGCCTTTCCGGTGTGACCTCTTTTAGCGCGCGAAGCACGCCTGTGATGCCGCCGCCGACGATCAGAATTCCCACAAGGTCTTCAGCCGTCTTCAGCAACTCGGCCACCATGCGGTAGGCCTCGCTTGGTTCCTCATGCGTGGGGCGGCTTTCCTCGACCGTCAGCCGAGGCGCGTGCTCGCGCAGATAGGAGCGGAAGCTGGCGTCCGAGACATCCTGGCATTGGTACCGGTGGTTGCCGATGAAAACCGCAATGCGGCCTGGGCCTTGGGTGGTTTGCGCCATTAGGAAGGCCGCAGTCCGCCCCAGCTTCCAATTGTCAGTACCCACATAAGCCGCCCTTTCCGGCGCGGACTGATCCGTGATGTATGAGACGACCGGCTTTCCCACCTCCTTCAGGGCGCGGATGGCCTGACCAACGATTGGGTGATCGGCTGCGACGACCGCGACAGCGTCGCATTCCTCGCCGAGCGCGATAAGACGGTTCGAAATGGTCTCCGGCGTCAAAATATCCACGAAGTCGACGGCGGGATCGATGACCTCATCCCGACGCTCGCGACAGGCGGCAACAATCTTCTTGCCGAACAACTGGTAGAGGTCACGAGTGGACTGCTGGAGCAGGAAACCCAGTCGATAATGCGGCGATATCTTACGGGCCCGATCGTCGATCGCCCCGATGCCGTAAAATCCGATTTCCTCGGCTGCGCTCTGCACGCGTTGGATCGTCTTCGGCCGCACCGAAACGGTGCCGCTCAAAATTCTGTTCACAGTCGCCACCGATACGCCTGCTGCAGTGGCGAGATCCTGGATCGTCGGCCGCTTCATGAACGTCCGCTCCTCGTCGTATCACCATGATTGAAACTAAATGATACAAATGCAACTTTAATCTTATTTGTGCCTTCTCCGAATATCAACCCTCCGATATGAATTGCGCCAAGTTAGGGCTCAGCCTCAGGGCAACGTCCGAACGTGCGAATGCCAGACCGATCCGGGCCAGGAGGCGCTGCCGCGATGGATGATCTCCAGTATGGAACACGCGACAAACGCGGCAACTGGGCGCCGCACCGCCGCGCGGAGCCGGCGCCGATCTGGCGCCGCCCCTTCAATGCAAAAAAAGTGATGGCCTGGATCCCGGAGTTCTTCTGGCCATGGAACACGTTCCATCTCGCCACCGCGCTCATTTGGGTAAATCTGCTAATCCCGAGCTGGCAGAGCCTCGCGAGCTTCTCGCTACTCAATTACCTTTGGCTGTACGGCCTCAACGCCGCGGGGATTTTTCTTTTCTACGGCTTCTTCGAGTTGCGTTACTACATCCAGCGCAAACAGCAGAACCGCTTCAAGTACAATCCGAAATTTCCGTCCGACGCTCCGTCTGACGTTTTCTGGTTCCAAAGCCAGAACATCGACAACTTCGCCCGCTCGTTTTTCGTCACGATACCGCTGTGGACGCTGGTTGAGATCGTGATGCTGTGGGTCTATGCGAACAGCTGGGCGGTCTGGCTGCCGTGGACGACGAATTGGCTTTACCTGTCGTTCCTGGTGCTTATCGCGCCTGCCGTGCATGAGGTATATTTCTTCTTCCTGCACCGGGCGATCCATTGGCCGCCGCTCTACAAATGGGTGCACTCGGTCCACCACAATTCGATCAATCCGAGCCCGTGGTCGTCGCTGTCGATGCATCCGGTCGAGGGCTTCCTCTATCATGTCGAAGCCTGGCTGCACCTGTTGATCCCGTCCAACCCGGTCTGCGCCTATTTCACGCTGCATGGAGCGGGTTTCGGCGCCGTCAACGGCCATCTCGGCTTCGAGACCTTCGAGATCACCGACAAGGTCAATCTCGATAGCCATTCCTACGTGCACTACCTGCACCACAAGTACTTCGAGGTGAATTACGGCGGCGACGGTCTGGTGCCGCTCGATAAGCTGTTCGGCACCTGGCACGACGGCAGCAAGGAAGCCGATGAGGTCATGAAGGCCCGCTTCCGCAAGAAAAAGGAAAAGGTGCGGAGCCGGCAGGAAAGCCGCGGCGATCCCGCATCCGGAATGCCTGCGGAATAACGAACCAAGCGCCGCTTCGGCTGGGTCCGTGAGGAGCGGGTCCGGAACAGGAAGACTTTTGTTGAAACCCTACGGGGTAATCTGGGAGGAATACCATGAAGCTTTTCAAGACACTCGTCTCGACGGCGATGCTGATCGGGTTCAGCACCGGCGCGACGCTCGCCGCCAACATCTTCGTCGTCGGCGGCAAGCCGGACGATCCGTTCTGGTCGATCGTCAAGCGCGGTGCCGAAGACGCCGGCAAGGTGGTCGAGGCTCAGGGCGGCAAGGTCACCTGGCTCGGGCCGCAGAACTACGACAATCTGGGCGTCGATGCCGCCGAATTGATCCGTCAGGCCATCGACCAGAAGGCCGATGCCATTGTCGGCCCGGACTGGGTGCCGGAAGCTATGGATCCTGCGTTCAAGGCGGTAAGGGACGCTGGCATTCCGCTGCTTATCTATAATGCCGGCGGGTTGAAGGCAGCCGATCGTCTCGGCGCAATGAACTATGTCGGCTCGGACGATTATAAGGGCGGTGTCGCGGCTGGCGAGTACCTCACCAAGGCCGGGAACAAGAAGGGCGTCTGCATCAACACGCTGCCGGGCGCTGCCAATATCGAGGCCTTCTGCGGCGGCTTCAAGGAGGGGATGAAGAACGGCGGTGGCGAAGCCGACGTCCTGCCATTGCCCGCTACATCCTTCGGCTCGGCGACGGCCGTCGCCCAGGCAGTGAAGGCCTATCTGCTGCAGCACCAGGACGTCAACGCCGTCTTTACCATTGGCAATGTCGACGCCAACTCGGCCATGAACGGCCTTACCCAGGCCGGCAAGGTCGGGAAAGTGCAACTCTGCGGCATGAACTTTGACGAAACCATCCTGAACAACATTAAGGATGGCAAGCAGGCCTGCGCGATCGACCAGCAAGGCTACCTGCAGGGATACCTGGCCGTCGCGATTCTGAATGGCCACGTCAATTATGGCTTGGCGGTGCCCACCCGCGAGATCCTTACGGGACCAGGCATCGTCGACAAGACAAACGTCGACGCCACCATCGCTGGCGTGAAAGCAGGGACGCGATAATCCTCCCGCCTGGGCCGCCCTCGCTTTACAGCGGGCGGCCCTTTTTCCCTCTCTGTGCGCGGCCGCCCCATCGCGGCCGGCCGTGTGATCGCGGATTACCCTAATGGCACATCCCGTGACATCCACTTCAACTCCGCTGGCGGATCGCACGCAGTCCGGATTGGCTTTCGGCAGGCTGGCGCGTCGACCGGAATCGGGCTCGTTCCTTGGCATGGTCGCAGTCCTGCTTTTCTTCGGTCTGTTCGGCGGCAGTGGCTTTATGTCGGCAGCGGGCACGGCCAGCTGGTTGAATATCGCGTCTGAGATCGGGATCATCGCGCTGCCGATAGGGTTGCTTATGATCGCCGGGGAACTGGACATCTCGGTCGGTGCGGTGATCCCCGCAGCGTCTCTCACCGCTGCTATCGTGTCAGGCCACTATGGGCTGCCCGACTGGCTTGGCATAACGGCCGCGCTTGGCCTCGGCCTCGCTGTCGGCTTGCTCAATGGTCTGCTCGTGACGAGAACGACCATCCCGTCGCTCATAATCACCATTGGCACCATGTTCCTCACGATGGGTCTGACCCTAGGTCTCACCGTCAAGATCGCCGGCAGCACCGGCGTCTCGCTTGTGCCGGAGCCGCTCACCAAGGCAATCTTCGGCGACTATCTCGGCGGCATGTTCCAGGTCACGATCCTGTGGTGGGTGGTGTTCGTGATTGGCCTGTTCTGGCTGTTGCACATCTCCCCGATGGGCAACTGGATCTATGCACTCGGCGGCGACAAGGAAAGCGCGCGCAACGTTGGCATCCCGACCAAACGGCTGACCATCGGTCTGTTCATGCTGTCTGGCTTCAGCGCTGCTTTCGTCGGGGTCAGCGAGGTGATGGTCTACCAGAGCGCGCAGGTTCTGGCGGGCCAGTCCTTCATCTTCAATTCCATCATGTGCGTGGTCATTGGCGGCGTCTTGCTCACAGGCGGCTTCGGCTCGATCGTCGGCATCGTGTTCGGCACGCTCACTTTCTCGATCGTGAACCAGGGCATCTATTTCACCAGCCTGGATCCCAATGTCGGGAGCATCATCATCGGCGCGCTTCTGCTGATTGCGGTGTTGACCAACGACACGTTCCGGCAATTGGCGCTCAGCTATTCATCGAAGAAGGGGGGACAGTCATGATGGACGCAATCAAGTCGTTGCTGCGCCGTCCCGAAGCCGGCTCGATCCTCAGCCTCGTCGGCGTGGTTCTGTTCTTCGTTCTGTTCGGCGGCGCCAATCTGAGCACGCTGGTTGGCGCGGCGAGCTGGGTCAATTTCGCGGCCAATCTCGGCATTGTCGCCATTCCCGTAGGGCTGCTGATGATCGCTGGCGAACTCGACATTTCCATCGGCGCTTTGATCCCGGCGGGTTCGATGACCACCGCCATCCTGTCCGGTTACTACGGACTGCCCATAACGGTAGGGATCGCCGGCGCGCTGGCGGTCGGCGTCGCGGTCGGCCTGGTCAACGGCCTGCTGACCATCCGC
Organism: Mesorhizobium sp. B2-3-11; assembly: GCF_006442215.1. Classification (NCBI taxonomy): domain Bacteria; kingdom Pseudomonadati; phylum Pseudomonadota; class Alphaproteobacteria; order Hyphomicrobiales; family Phyllobacteriaceae; genus Mesorhizobium; species Mesorhizobium sp. B2-3-11. The sequence continues at coordinate 110,991 of NZ_VFVS01000020.1, forward strand.
ACCTCGGTGCCCTCGCTGATCATCACCCTGGCCACGCTCGTCGCCATGCAGGGCGTGGTGCTCAGTGCCTCGGTGCTCCTGACCGGCAATGCCAGCGTGGCGCTCACTGCGCCGGACTGGGCAAAATTCCTGTTCGGACAACTACTCGGTGGTAGCCACCAGGTCACCATCGTCTGGTGGATCGCGTTCGCCGCCATCATGGGTTTCGTCCTGCACAAGACGCGGTACGGCAATTGGCTCTTTGCCATGGGCGGCGACAAGGTCAGCGCCCGCAACGCCGGCATTCCGACGAACCGCATGACAATTGCACTGTTCGTGTTGTCAGCAGTTAGTGCCACATTCGTTGGAATCTGCCAGGCGATCCTGTTCAACTCCGCCCAGGTCTCCGGCGGCATGAACTTCATCTTCAACGCCATCGTGTCCGTCGTCGTGGGCGGCGTGCTGCTGACCGGCGGATTCGGCTCGGTCCTGGGCATCTTCGTCGGCACCATCACATTCGCGATTGTGAGCCAGGGCATCTACTTCACCCAGATCGACCGAAACTGGTCGAATCTGATCATCGGCGTGATGCTCCTGCTGGCCGTGTTGATGAACCAGTCATTCCGCGGCCTGGCACTGTACTTCAGACCGGGGCGCAAGCGAACCCTGCCACGGGAGCCGGCAAACCCTTGAGAGATGAATTCCTTGATAAGCCCCACTTCGGTGAACGCCACCTTCGCGCAGCCGAATTGCAGATGAAGAGATGACGCCATGAACGACAAACCTGCCATTCTCGAACTGAGGAACGTCAACAAGTCCTTCGGACCGATCGACGTCCTGCACGATATCTCGCTGAGGGTGCGCGCAGGCGAAGTGCTTTGCTTGCTCGGCGACAACGGAGCCGGCAAGTCGACCCTTATCAAAACCCTCGCCGGGGTCCACAAACCCAGCGGCGGCGAGATACTGATGGATGGTCAGCCTGTGACCTTCGTCGGTCCGAGTGACGCGCAGGGACGCGGAATCGCCACGGTGCACCAGTTCGGCGGCACGTTCCCGCTGATGAGCATCGGGCGGTCTTTTTTCGTCGGCGTAGAGCCGACCAAAGGGTGGGGACCGTTCAGGATCTACGACCGCAAGCGCGCCAACGACATCGCGGTGAAAGCGGTACGGGATTTCGGTATCACCCGTATTGATGACGGTGACCGCTTGGTTGGCGGCCTGTCGGGCGGCGAGCGCCAGTCGCTCGCCATTGCCCGCGCCGTGTATTTTGGAGCGCGCGTGCTGATCCTGGATGAGCCGACAGCGGCGCTCGGCGTCAAGCAGGCCTCGCATGTGCTGCGTATCGTCAATGAGGCCAAGAGGCGCGGCCTGGCGGTGGTCTTCATCACCCACCAGGTCATGCACGCCATGGCCGTCGGCGATCATTTCGCAGTGCTGATCCGTGGCGCCATCGCCGCCGATTTCCGCAAGGGCGAAAAGTCCCGCGAGGAGATCACGGATCTGATGGCTGGCGGCGAGACCATGGCTGACCTCGAAGCCCAGGTGGAGGGTTACATGGAGACCCATGAGGGGCATCCGCCGCCCCCGCAGGTGCTCGAGGTCCCAGCCGCTCACTAGACTTTCCTAGGGAGGCTATCACAGCGGCCCCGTAAACTCGAAAAGTAAAAAGCAGGACAGAAATGACAGTTCGCATTGCAGTGATCGGCGCCGGCTTGATGGGTGCGGATCATGCCAAGATAGTTGCCGAGGAACTGCCGGGCGCAACCCTTCAATTGGTTTGCGACATGGATGAGCAACGCGCTCGTCGCGTCGCCGATGCGTGCGGGGCCTTCGACATTGCCGTCGATCCCGAGGGCGCCATCGCGCGGCAAGACGTTGACGCCGTGATCATTGCGAGTCCCGATTTCACGCATGCGCCGCTCTCGATGGCCTGCATTGCCGCCGGCAAGCGGGTTCTGTGCGAAAAGCCGCTTTCACAAGCGTCGACCGACTGCATCGGGGTGATGGAAGCCGAACAGAAGGCGGGGGCGAAATTCATCCAGCTCGGATTCATGCGGCGCTACGATCGTTCCTACCAGGAGATGAAGCGGGCGCTTGATGATGGCCAACTCGGCCGGGCGCTGATGATGCACAATTTCCATCGCAACGTCGAAACGCCGGCGGCTGACTTCACCGGCGCGATGGCGATCACCAATTCAGCCCCACACGAATTCGATGTCGTGCGTTATGTGCTCGGGACGGAATATACCGCTATTTCCGCATTCCAGCCGAGCCGCTCGGATGCGCGTGTCGCGCCCGTCGTCATGGTGCTGGAAACAGTGGATGGCCAGCTCGTCAACATCGAGATCAACAACAACGCCGCCTACGGCTATGACGTCCGTGCCGAATTGATCGGTGAGAGGGGCAGCGTGGCGACCAACAATGTTGCCTATACCCGCACCGAGTCGGCGCTTACCCAAAGTACAGGTTACGACGCCGATTGGCGGACACGCTACTACGATGCCTACCGTCACCAGAACCGCGACTTCCTGCGCTTCGTCACGACCGGGGAGTTTCCGCTGACCGCCTCGGATTGCTGGGATGGATATTGCGCTGCCGTCGTTGCCGAGGCTGGCGTGAGGGCGTTGAAGGACGCCCGTCGAACGCCCATCCAGATGATTGCAAAGCCGGAGTTTTACGCGTGAAGCTGGGTTTCGTTTCAGACAGTCTCGGCGATTTGCCATTCGAGGCGGTGCTCGATCACGCCCAGCTCATGGGCGTATCCGGCATCGAGGTGAATACCTGTGGCTGGTCAACCGCTCCTCATTTCCGGCTTTCATCCATGCTCGGCAACAAGGAAGCCCAGAAGCGCTTCAAAGGTGCGTTCGAAGAACACGGGTTGGAGATCATCAGCCTGAACGCCAACGGCAATCCGTTGCATCCGACCGATCGCACCCAAGGCGAAGGGTTGAAAGATACGATCCGTGTCGCCGGCGAGATGGGCATTCGCACGGTCTGCACCATGAGCGGCCTGCCGGCCGGCAGTCCCAGCGATAGCATGCCGAACTGGGTTGTGTCCTCTTGGCCGCCGGAAACACAGACCATCCTCAAATATCAATGGGAAGAAAAGCTGATCCCCTTCTGGACCGAAATCGCTGCCCTGGCGAAGCAAAACGGCGTCGAGCGCATCGCGCTCGAGCTGCACGGTAATCAGTGTGTCTATAACGTGCCCTCGCTCCTGAAACTTCGAGCAGCGGTCGGACCTGTCATTGGCGCCAATCTGGACCCCTCGCATCTGTTCTGGATGGGCGCTGACCCCCTCGCTGCCGCCGAAGCGCTGGGCGCGGCCGTTTATCATGTTCATGCCAAGGACACGCTGCTCAACCGACCCGTTCAGGCAACGACTTCGTTGCTTGAGAATAGCAGCCTCATGGACATTCCAGCGCGGTCCTGGAGCTACATCACCCTTGGGTTCGGCCATGGCGAGGAGTGGTGGCGACAGTTCTGCTATCGGCTCAAGATGGCTGGCTATGACGGCTGGCTTTCCATCGAGCACGAAGACGTACTTCTCAATTCGCTGGAGGGGCTGGAGAAGTCGGTCGCGCTACTCCAGGGCGTGATGCCGTCGGCCCCCGCAGATTTCAAACCACAAGATATCTGAAGAGGTATTCAATGCCCTGGGTCGACGCTTGCGCCGCAGATGAAATCGAAGCCGAGGAAGCCAAACGCTTCGAGAACGGCGGCCGCACTTTCGCAATCTTCCGCAACGACGCGGACGAGTATTACTGCACGGACGGGCTTTGCACGCATGAGAAGATCCACCTTGCTGACGGTCTCGTCATGGGGAACACGGTGGAGTGCCCCAAGCACGCTTCTGTTTTCGACTTTACGACCGGGGAAGTAGAGACGCCACCGGCCTGCGAGAACATCAAGACCTACAAGACGAAGGTCGAGAATGGCCGCGTCATGGTCGAGGTTTAAGTCATGACAGGTCAACGCTTTCAGCTCGCTGCCTGCGCCGAGATGCTTTGGCGTGACAAGCCTATCGAATGGCGCGCCGCTCGCCTGCACGAGATGGGTTTCGGCGTCGGATTGTGGAATTGGCCGGACCATGACCTCGCGGCGCTCGAGAAGACCGGCGCGAGCTTCACGATCATGAACGGCTACCTCGAAGGACGGCTCGCCGACGACGAGGGGGCCGACATGCTCCTAAGATCGGCTCTCGAGACTGCGAAGGTCGGAAAACGCCTCGGCGTTGCCCGGTTGAACCTGCATGGCACCGGCCTGGGCGAGGGCGGCATTCCCATCATAAAGGCCGAGGTCGAGACCGGTCCGATGTGGCTGAAGGCGCGGGACACCTTGAACCGCATCTGCGACATGGCCGAGGCCGAAGGTGTCGTCTTCACGCTGGAAAACCTGAACCTGCTGGATCACCCCGGCTGCCCCTTTGGCTCGACGGCGGCCGTGCTGGCTCTGGTGTCGTCGATCGCCAGGCCGCAACTGCGGATCAACCTCGACCTCTATCACACGCAGATCGGCGAGGGTGACATCGTGCGCTGGTGCCAGAAGTGCCTGCCCTTCATCGGTGAGGTGCAGGTCGCCGACAATCCGGGTCGCTGCGAGCCAGGAACGGGCGAGATGAACTGGCCCTACATCGCGAGAACCCTGTTCGTCATGGGATATCGCGGGGCAGTGGGGCTGGAAGCCTTTGCGCAAAATGATCCGGAAGCGGCGCTGGACGCTTTTCGGCGAGCGTTCACGATCTGAGAAACGAGCTGCGGCGGAGGCTGACCATGGGCATGTATCACAACCGTCCTCATGTCGAGGACATCCGAAAGATGAAGCGGAATGGACAGAAGATATCCATGCTCTTCGTCAGCACGCCCGACGAAGCCGCCGCAGCGGCGGCGGCGGGCATTCACATGCTTTCAATCGAAGGTCGGTATTTCGACCAGGAAATGCGGGATGCGGCCGGCAATTGTTTCGTGCAGGTCGGTCTGCCCTATGGCGGCTGGGGCAGTTTTGCCGGCAGGCCTCTTGCCACGGCGGAAGATTATCTGCGGGCGGCATTCCATTTCGCCGGCATTGGCGGCGACGCCTTCTACTGCGCAGCCTCCTACGATATCCAGAAGGCGCTCTGCGACAATCACCTCCCTGTCGTCGGCCATATCGGCCTGATCCCTTCCTACATCACCTGGACGGGCTGGCGCGCGGTCGGCAAAACGGCGGACGAAGCGGTGCGCCTGTGGCGGCATACAAAGAAACTCGAGGAGATCGGCGTCTTCGGGGCGGAATTGGAAGTCGTGCCCGACCGGGTGGCGAAATTCCTGACCGAAAACTCATCGCTTGTCATGCTCGGCATGGGCGCCGGCAAACATGCCGATGCGCAATATCTCTTCACCGAAGACGTCTGCGGCTACGGCAAGAACCACAAGCCGCGGCACGGAAAGGTCTACCGCAACCTTGGCCCCGAGCTGCAGAAGATTCAGGACGAGCGCGTAGCGGCGTTCAGAGAATGCAGGGCCGATGTCGAATCTGGCCGATACCCAGGCTATGAGCACACCGTTCCGATCGGAGATGCCGAGTTCGACAGCTTCATGCAAGCGGCCAAACGGTGAACCGATGCCTCCGGAGCTACCCACGTCATCACCAGCAGGCGCCAAGCAGCCGGTATTGCGAAGCACCAAAGCGCCAACTCTCGCTGAGCTCAAAATACTTATTGCAAAGAAGGAAATGATACTTCCGGCGAAACTGGCGACAGCGGCTCGACTGATGTTCTCGAACCCGGACTACGTCGCCTTCGAGAATTCGGTCTCGATCGCACGCCGGTGCAACGTATCAACGACGACCTTATCTCGCCTCGCTCCGCGCCTCGGCTTCAGCTCCTTCAAAGAAATGCAGAACTGCTTTCGCAATGATATCCTTGATCGAAAGGGCAGCGGAAACCGAGCTAACAAAGCAACTGCATCGATCGCCAGACCCTGAACTGCGTTTTACTAGCCGGCGACCTCAGGTGGGCTTTCTAACATGGCTTCCTAGAAGCCGACGGTCCGCTTCCGACCTCATTGCGGCCATTCCAGAAATTGGGCGGGCTCATACGGAGGGATACGGGAAGCTTCGGAGTTTTGGCCCACAAAAAAACTTGGTAAAATCAACGATTTCAGTACGTCCTCCGGGCCCACCAAAGTTTCCACGTAACCCATTGACTTCGCTATATTTTTTGAGAGTTGCCCACAATATGGGCTCGAACCCCCTCGAGTTTGAAGAACCTCGAAGCGTTTTTTACGCATTTCAAGGACATCGAATCGAGCCAGTCATCGCGAGCGCTGAACTTGAGCGACGACCGTTGTTGCGTTTCGCCGAAATCGGCACTTTTGCATTCAGTCAAGATTAGTAGCCGCGGATGGCCGGCGTTCGTTCCAGAGTATCGGCTGTCTAATGATGTTGATCCTATAGCGCACAACCGTCGGGAGCCTCCCTCTTGCCCGCCGTACACGACTCAAAAAACGTGACCTACATTGATCTGCACGGTCGCGCTGCCAGGGTCTGCCAGTGGAACACGCAAGCGGTCAATCAACCGCGAGATCGTTCCCTGGTCTTCGGCCAGTGCTATCCAATGCTTCTGTATGTGTCCAACCATTCGGTCGTCTGATCGTCTGATTGTGGCCTGTTCCGTATCATTCTGGCGCAGTGTCCAACGTTGGAGAAGAAGAATGAAGCTCATCGCACTTGCTGCCGCCTCTCTTGTCGTTTCTGTCGGAACCGCTCTTGCCGGCAGCGACCACTACGGGTCAGAAAAGGCCACTCCTGCCGACAAGTTGCATACCTCCTCGATCGAGATGGTCGACGGACATGCCAAACATGACGCCGGTCAAACGGTAAGAAAGCCCGTCACGCCTAACGACAGATACGGACAGGGTATTTGGGGGCGCTAGCCCACAAATAACTATGGGCCGCTCGGTCATTCTCTAGATCGAGCGGCCTTCATGCCGATGCTAGGCTTGATCGAGGCGCAGCGGCGCTTGCCGCACTCGATAGCCGGGGGATCGTTGAGAAGAATGATGCGATCACCGATTCTGCTCGAGAAAGCTCGGATCGCACGGGGTCCTAGTACTGCACCTGTCATGTGATCGAGCACGCGGCCCCAAGGCGGCCTCGTTGCGTTCAGGATTGGAAGCATTGGTTGAGGCTTTGGTCATGAACTGGTGGATCGCTTCTCCTCTCTACATGGCTCTGGTGGGCGTCGCCGGAATTGTTGTCTGGTACGTCATTCCGCAGAGTCTCTCCAACACAAGGCTGATCGTTCAGATTGCGTTCTTCCTTACAATGTCGGTTCTCCTTCTGGACGGGGCCGTCGTCCCGTACGAGCTGACTCGGAGCGGTGAGACAACCGCCCGAGCGATACTCCTCGCGGTGGCGAAAGCGTTATGGTGGGTTCATCTCGCATGGGCGCTGATCGGTTTCGTCCGCATCTTTCTGGTCTTCGAGGGGAAGCCACGCGAGGCACGGCTCTTGCAGGATCTCGTCGTCGGCGTCGTCTATGCTGGAATGCTGCTGTCGGTCCTCGCTTTCGTCTTCGGCGTGCCGGTCGGAACCCTCATCGCCACCTCGGGTGTCTTTGCCATCATGTGGGACTGGCCCTGCAGAATACGCTAAGCGACGTGTTTTCAGGCGTCGCACTAAACCTCGGCCGCCCCTATGTGCTTGGGGACTGGATCGTCTTGAGTGACGGCACCGAAGGCCGCGTCGTGGAAACCAGCTGGAGATCGACCCAGGTGCTCACCTGGGCCCACAACGTCGTTGCGCCTCCGAACAGCTTTCTGGCCAAGCTTGGGTTGACCAATGTGAGCAAACCAGACGAGAGCCACGGAATCGCTTTCACCATAAGAATCGCGCCCACCAAAATGCCGGCCATCGTGGTGGACGTGATGCGTACAGCCTTGCTGAGCTGCAACTCCATTTTGAAGGAACCGGCGCCCTTGGTGGTTGTTCGGGATTTGAACACCGTGGCGATCGAGATCGATCTGCTTGTTCATGTCGAGAATGTAGGCCGACGAATAGCAGCGAGAAATGAAGTCTTCGATCTCGTCTACCGCCACGCCAAGTCCACCGGCCTGCTGCTTGCAGCACCTCCGTCGTCGATCGCCGTCAGCAAACTGGCGACTGAAGAGACGGCGAGGCCGCCGAGCGTCACCCCGATTGACCTTATAAGGGCCATACCGATTTTTTCGACGCTGACGGACGACGAGCAGGAGGCCCTTGCCGCGACGACCTCGGTTCGCACCTACCGAAAGGGCGACATCATTGCACGAGAGGGAGAGATGCTGCCGTCGCTCATGATCGTTCGAGCAGGCATCATCGCCCGGCAACTGGGCGACGACGATAACCGCATGCAGGATATCAGTCGTCTCGCGCCCGGCGACTTCTTCGGCGAGACAGGTCTGCTGGCCGGCATTGGCGAGACGTCGACATTGCGAGCGTTGACCCATGTCGTGGTGTACGAAATAGACCAGACAAGCTTCGCTCCTTTGCTGGTCGCCCGGCCCGAAATGGCCGAAGACCTCGCGGCGGTACTGGCGATCGGCATGTCAGCTTCAGGCGAAAGCGGCGCTCCGGAGCAGCAGCACGCGCGCTCGAGATCCGCGCTGATCAAGGCCATTCAACGGTCTTTCGCGACATTCCGCTCGGACGCCTTTTGGAACACCGGGACGCGGGCCTCGCAAGAAGGGAGGAGGCGATGACCATCCCACGGAGCAAAAACGCCTAGTTCAGGATAAGAAGAATTGCTTTCCACGGATGCGGCTACGGAACTTTATGTTTGGTGCGCGCGACTCGTCGAAGGTCAAATCATAGCGACATCGAGAGGATCTGCCTCATGGTGCCCTCGTGGCCGCCTGCCACCAGGCTGAGGACGGGCGGGGTCTTCTCATCCACATGCAGGATGCTGTTGCGTATTTCCGTGGCCTTCGCGTCCATTTGCAAGCGCTCAGCCTTCACAAGGCAGGTCGATCGGTTTGTCCGGCGTCGAGTTCCGACGATACTGCCGGCACTCGCAGGACCACGGTCGGGCCAGCCCTCAGGATGCTCTCGATCTCGACGCTTCCGCCGTGCTCCGCGGCGGAATGCTTCACCATCGGCAAGCCGACACCGCCCAGGCCCTTGCCCTTCGTGGTGAAAAATGGCTCGAAGGCGCGGGCAACGGTCTGCTGCGTCATTCCGATACCTCTATCGACGATACGAAGCTCGATAAGAGCGGCATGGCCTTGAACGGCGGCGGCGTCGATCGAGATCAAACCGCCGTCCGGCATTGCGTCACGCGCGTTGAATACGAGATTCAAGACCGCATTCTGCAGACCCAAGCGATCGCATTTCGCGCGAGGCAGGCCAGACCCGACACTGACATCAAGCTGGATGTGCGGCTCGCAAGCATGCCGGATGAGGGCCTCGACCTCGGTCAGGCAAGCGCTAACGTTGGTTTCCTCAATCTCGGGATGGCACTCTTGAGCCCTGCTTATCGTCTCCCGGATAAGCGCGCCGGCCCGCTGCAAGGCCGTCCTGGCACTGCCGATCACGGGCTCGAGCGCGGGAGCGACCGAGACGTTAGGGTCCCGTGCGATGCGGTTTAGTGCGGATAACGCGATCTGGATAAGATTGCCCAGATCGTGAACGGCGCCGGCTGTCGGCGGCTTCGTGTGCAAGTCGTACCGAGAGGCTTCGGCGGATGAGTCACGGGCATGCCCGCCCGCTGGGTCGGCTTTTGTCTCTGCGCTTACCATCTCAGCCTCGTCTGTTCGGCAACGGCCTCTGTCTCCAGGGACGCTATTTCGACGGGCCTTTGCCATCGATTGGATCGAGGAAGAGGGTCGACCATACTGCGGTATATGCCGTGCTGCAGATCTTGTTGGACTAAGTCGGTTCGATCGGTGTCCAGGACTTCACGAAGTCGGTCGTCTGCTTGTCCGACTCCCGGCCTACAACGCCCAGCAGTATTGGCCTATGCCTCTCATGTGGCGTTTCGCTCTTCAGCCGTCCCCTTCGGCCGCCGCCCACTTTACCCTGATCGTCTGACCGATCGATGCCTCGTGCTGCCCTTTGCCTTTCGTCGGCCAGGATTTCCAGTCTCCGAATGCATCCGCCCTAGACCTTCGCATCGGAAGACCGATCCCCCCGTAGAATAGTTCGGCACACAGGCTCGGAGCATTCTTCCCTGCAGCTGGTCACGTCCCGGTCGCAAAGGAGAAGGAAAGTGCAAAAGATTACGAGAATTCTGATGCTCGCCGCGGCGTTTGCCGCTTCGGGTGACGCCATGGGCCAACCCGCGGGCCGGCGGATCAAGCCGACAATCGTGCTTGTGCATGGCGCCTTCGCCGAGTCGTCGAGCTGGAACGCGGTGATCGCCGACCTCAACAAGGACGGCTACAAAGCCATCGCTGCGGCCAATCCCCTTCGCAGCGTCGCGGGCGATGCAGCGGCGGTTTCGGCCGTCATCCGCTCGATCTCGGGGCCGGTCGTGCTGGTCGGCCATTCCTATGGCGGGCCGGTCATCACCGAGGCAGCCAACGGAAAGAGCAATGTGAAGGCGCTGGTCTATGTGGCCGGGTTTGCGCCGGAGACCGGCGAGTCCAGCCTCACGCTTTCGGCAAGATTCCCCGGCAGCACGCTGGGCGACGCGCTTCTGCCAGTGGCGCAGCCTGACGGAGGCCAGGACCTCTATATTCAGTCGGAAAAGTTCCACGAGCAGTTCGCGGCCGACATACCGTCGGCCGAGGCCAGCCTGATGGCGGCGACCCAACGTCCCGTCGCCAAAGCCGCTCTGGCGGAGCCATCCGGCGCCGCTTCATGGAAGACTATCCCCTCGTACGCGATCTATGGCTCAGCCGATCGAAACATCCCGCCTGCGGTCATGAAGTTCATGGCTGAACGCGCGCATGCCGTGAAGACCGTGGTCGTTGGGGGTGCTTCCCACGCAGTGATGGTTTCGCATCCCGACGAGGTCGCTGCGCTCATCGAGGACGCCGCCTCAGCTCGGTGAAGAGCCGGCTGCCCGCAACGGCCGGCATTTCCGTTCCGCAACGCAATTCAGCACGCAAGACAGGAGATTGGATATGAAAATCGTCATCATAGGCGGCACAGGACTCATCGGTTCGAAGACCGTCGAGAGGCTGCGCAAGAAGGGTCATGAAGTGCTCGCTGCTTCACCGAACAGCGGCGTCAACACCGTCACGGGCGAGGGCCTGACGGTAGCTCTCGCCGGAGCGCAGGTCGTCATTGATCTCGCAAATTCGCCTTCGTTCGAGGACAGGGCCGTTCTGGAATTCTTCGAGACCTCCGGACGGAACCTCCTCGCGGCAGGCAAGACGGCCGGCGTCAAACACCACATCGCGCTCTCGATCGTGGGCGCCGAGCGCCTGCCCGATAGCGGCTACCTGCGCGCCAAGATGGCGCAGGAAAAGCTGATCCGGGAGTCTGGAATTCCCTACACCATCGTTCATTCGACGCAATTCTTCGAATTCCTGGGCGGCATCGCCCAGTCGGCAACGGTCGGCGATACCGTAACTCTTCCGTCCGCCTACTTTCAGCCGATCGCATCGGACGACGTGGCCGACGCCATGACGGAAGTCGCGCTCTCCGCCCCGATCAACGGCACCATCGAGATCGCGGGGCCTGAGCCTATCCGCATGAGCGATCTCGTCGCGCGGTTCCTGAGGGCGGCGAACGATCCGCGCAAGGTGATCGGGGATCCCCACGCGCGCTATTTCGGCACGGAACTGGACGACAACTCGCTGGTCCCCGGTGATCATCCACGCATCGGAGCGATCCGTTTCGAGGACTGGTTCGCCCACGCCCCGCTCACACGACCCTGATCCACCGCGGTCGCGCATCGCCCGATGACGCGCCGTCCAGCTTCAACGCGAAAAGAGTGAGCCGATGAAAGACGACTTTTCCTCCTCCGCCGGAGCATCGCGCCGCGACATCTTGTTAGGCGCACTCGCGGTCACCGTGGCAACCGGCCTCTCCATAGCCGCGCCCGCGCAAGCAGGGCGGGCGAAATACCTTCCCTCTCCCAGACCAGACAAAGGACCAATGACGATGAGCACCATTACCACCAAGGACGGCACTGAGATCTATTACAAGGACTGGGGTCCGAGGGATGCCCAACCGATCGTCTTCCACCACGGCTGGCCGCTCAGCGCCGACGACTGGGACGCACAGATGCTTTTCTTCGTCGACCAGGGATATCGCGCCATCGCCCATGACCGGCGCGGGCACGGCCGCTCCGCACAGGTGAGCGACGGTCACGACATGGATCACTATGCTGCCGACGCGGCGGCGGTGATCGAGCATCTCGGCTTGAGGGACGCTATCCATATCGGCCACTCGACCGGCGGCGGGGAAGCGGCCCGCTACGTCGCCCGCCATGGCAAGGCGCGCACCGCGAAGCTCGTCCTCATCGGCGCAGTGCCGCCGATCATGGTAAAGACGCCGGCAAATCCTGGCGGCCTTCCAATCGAGGTGTTCAACGGGCTGCGCAAGTCGCTCGCCGACAACCGGGCGCAATTCTACATCGATTTCCCATCAGGGCCTTTCTACGGTTTCAACCGGCCCGGCGCGAAAGCGATCCCGGGCGTCATCCAGAACTGGTGGCGGCAGGGCATGATGGGCGGCGCCAAGGCGCACTACGACGGCATCAAGGCCTTCTCGGAAACCGATTTCACCGACGACCTCAGAATCATCGACGTTCCAACTCTCGTTATGCACGGCACGGATGATCAGATCGTGCCGTTCGCGGATTCCGCCCCTTTATCCGCAAAGCTCCTGAAGCACGGTACGCTCAAGGCCTACGAGAACCTGCCGCACGGCATGTGCACGACCCATGCCGAACTGGTGAACAACGACATTCTCGCTTTCCTCAAGTCATAGGCTCACGCCATACCGCCAGCGAGAGCCTGCCGCCGGCCGTCCTCCCCTCCGGCCGGCGGCCCCCAATCACATCAAACCGCGACTGGAGCCAGACAAGTGATCAAGACCTTCCTCTGCAGTGCAGCAACCATAACGATTCTCGCAAGCGGGGCACTTGCCCACGATACGATCGGCGAGAACGTCAAGCTCGTCTACGACCAGCCGCTGCCCAACGTGCCAGGCAAGAGCATGCGCGCCGTATTGGTCGAGTACGAGCCCGGCGGCACCTCCTCGGCACATACGCATCCAAAGTCGGCCTTTATCTACGCGACCGTGCTTGAAGGAGCGATCCGCAGCAAGGTCAACGATGGGCCGGTCACAACTTATCACGCCGGCGAGAGGTTTTCCGAGTTTCCGGGCGACCGGCACGGCGTCAGCGAGAATGCCAGCGCGTCTGAGCCTGCCAAGCTGCTCGCCGTGTTCGTCGTCGATACCGACGAGCAGGAACTGACCACACCCTACGGCGAATGAAAGCCCGGTTTTCCTGGACCGGTTCGAGCAGGAAGAAGACCTCGCCGCGGAGCATTCGGCGGTCCGGTCGATAGGATAAGGAGGGCTGCGATGCTTATCGAAAAGTTGCGCGAGCTGACGTCGCCACGTCGTGCCGGCTAGGAGCAAAGCCATGTCCGTATTTGACAACAAGGTCGTCATCGTCACCGGTGGAAGCTCGGGCATCGGGCGCGCCACGGCGATTGGCTTCGCCAGGCAAGGCGCAAAGGTGATGGTAACCGGCCGCCGCGCGACGCCGCTAAAGCAAACGGTCGCCGAGCACCCGAATATTGTCAGCCTCGTCGCCGACGTCGCGAAGCCCGAAGATGCCCCGCGCACCATCGCCAGGGCAATCGACACATGGGGTCGCCTCGACGTGTTGGTAAACAATGCCGGCGCCGGTGCTCTCCTGCCCCTGCGTGATGCTAGCGCTGAGCAGATCACGAGCATATTTGCTGCTAATGTCGTCGGTCCTAGCCTACTGGCGGCGGCAGCACTTCCGCATCTGACGGCGACGAAGGGAACAATCATCAACATCTCCAGCACGTTCGGTCACAAGCCCGGTGCTGGCCTCTCCCACTACGCCGCCAGCAAAGCGGCGCTGGAGCATCTGACCCGCTGTTGGGCGCTCGAGCTCGCGCCTGAGGGGGTGCGCGTCAACGCCGTTGCTGCCGGCCCGACCGAATCCGGCGCGCTGACGGGCATGATGGGGCTCTCCCCGGAGCATGCTGCCGTTATCGAGGAAGCGGAGCGCGCGCAGATACCGCTCAGACGACGCGGCAGCCCGGACGACGTGGCCAGGTGGATTCTGCATCTCGCCGATCCGGCGTCCGAATGGGTGACCGGGCAGGTCGTCGCCGTCGACGGAGGTCTAGGCCTCACATGATCGCTTATGTCCGATTCTTGACGATGACCGCAGCCGTCATCGGACAATGAACTTCTCGCCCTGCTGCACGAAATCCACTGAGGAGACCAGGAAGATGAACAGCGCCAACAGTCGGGAGCTCGCAGGGATTTCGGTCCCCGACACGCCGTTGGTGCAACGCGCCCTCGACTATGCCCGCGCGGAATGTGAGCCTTATCTTTTCAATCACGTCATCCGGTCCTGGATGTTTGCGGAGCGGATGGGACAGCTTCGCAACATCGATTACGACGCGGAAATCGTAGCCGTCGGCGCGCTGTTGCACGACCTTACGCTTAACGAGCGCTTCAACGGTCCGCGTCGGTTCGAAGTTGAAGGCGCCGATCTGGCTCGGGTCTTCGCGAGGCAAGCCGGCATCGACGAGCGCCGAGCCCAACTAATCTGGGATAGCGTCGCCCTCAACTCGACACCATCGATCGGTCTCCACAAGGAAACGGAGGTGGCGCTCTGTACTGCCGGGATCTGCCTGGATGTCGTAGGCCTGCAGTATGAGACCATTCCAGCCGCGGAGGTCGCAAGGATCGTCAGCGAGTTCCCGCGGCTCGACATGAAGCGGCGCATGACACGGTGCTTCTGCCACATCGCCGAGACAAGGCCCGAAACGACCTATGACAATTTCGTTCGGGATTTCGGTGAACGCTACGTCCCTGGGTATCGAGTGCCTTCTTCCGTCGACATGGTTTCGAACACACCCTTCGACGAATAGACCGCAAACAAAAATATGGAACGGATCAGGCATTACGTGAGAAGCTGAATCGCCTCAGTCCGGTTGATTCATCGCGTCCACCAATTCGATCTCAGACCTGACCGACGACGGTTCTCTCCGTCGACGCCCAGACCCGTTCAAGCCAAAGTCTTGCCCGCGCCGGCCTCGCGCATCGGAGCGGGCAGTGTTTCCCACGCCCGGATCAGCTCGCCGATGGAGGCCGCCTCCATCTTGCGCATGACATTGCCGCGATGCAGCTTGACGGTGATCTCGCTTATGCCGAGCTCGAACGCGATCTGCTTGTTCAGCCGCCCATACGCGACTTCACGCAGGACCTGGCGTTCGCGTGGGGTAAGCGTATCGAGGCGTTCGACATTGCGCCTTACCACCGCGGCTTCCGCCCGCCGCCTGGCGTCCATGGCAATGCCCGCAATCACGGCATCAAGCAGCGTTTGGTCCCGCACAGGCTTGGTGAGAAAGTCCACGGCGCCGGCCTTCATCGCCTGGACGGTCATCGGAATGTCACCGTGCCCGGTCAGAAAGATGATGGGCTTGAAGTTGCCGTTTCGAGCCAGGTCATGCTGCAGATCGAGGCCACTTGCTCCAGGCATGCGGACATCGAGGATCAAGCAGCCGGGACTATCCAATATGCCGGCTCCAAGCAATTCGCGGGTCGAGGCAAAGCTGGCTGGCTGGAATCCCGCCGACAGGATCAACTCCGATAGCGCCTCGCGAACAGACGCATCGTCATCGACAACAATGACGACCGGCTGCTCCGCTTCACCTTTCCGCTGCGACAACGGCGCCGATCTGCGCTGCAGCGGTTGGTCAACTCTCATGATTACCCTCCATTTCCCCGTAGCGTAAGGCATTGGCGATCGCCGCAAGCAGGGCTTGACCGTCGAAAGGCTTGCGGAAAAAACCGCTGATACCCTGGGCGCGAAACTGATCCGCTATCTCGTGGCGGCCGGTGATAAGGAACACCGGCAATTCCGGGCGAGCCTTCTTCACCAGGTCGCGAAGTTCGAAGCCATCCGTGCCGGGCATTCCGATGTCGGTGATGAGCACGTCCACGCCCGACAGTCCGCAGGCGAGCAGCGATCGCGCCGAAGAGAAGCAACAAGCTACATAGCCCGCGGATTCCAGGAGGTCCTCCAGCGACTCGAGGACTCTGGGATCGTCGTCGACAACCGCCACGACAGGTCGCAACTTGTTCACACTCAGCTCCCTCCCGCTCGTCGAGAGTGGGTAATCGGTATCTCCAATCGTTCCGCCATGCGCACGAGATCGGCGAGCGACGCCGCCATCATTTTCTGCATCACTTTCCTTCTATGGATCTGCAACGTAACCTCGCTGATCCCCAACTCAGCCGCGGCCTGTTTGTTGAGGAGACCACTCACGACAAGCGGCAGCACGTCGCGCTCGCGCGGCGTGAGCTCTAGATAGCGTTGCCTCAACATGGCGAGTTCGGCGCGCTCCGATCGCCTTTCCCGATCCTGGGCGATCGCCGTCTGGATTGCGGCCATGAGGTCCGCGTCACTGAAAGGCTTTGTCAGGAAGTCCACGGCGCCGTGTTTGATAGCACGCACCGAGGATGGGATGTCGCCGTGCCCTGTTATGAAGACGATCGGCGGATGATCGCCCTCGGCGATTTGCTTCTGCAGATCGAGGCCGTTGATGTCCGGCAATTCCACGTCGAGGATGAGGCAGGCGGGGACGTCCGGCTTGTCCGCCAGGACATAGTCGCCGGCCGATCCGAACGCGATGGCGCGCATGCCATGCGACTCTAGTAGCTCACCAAGCGCTTCCCGGATGCGCACGTCGTCATCGACGATGAAGACCATGTGAGTGCGGGTCGTCATGCTGCCGCTTTCATTTCAACGGGCATTGTGAAGACGAACGTCGTTCCGTGCGGCTCGTTCTTCTCCACCCACAACCGTCCGCCGTGCGCCTCGACGATCGAACGGCAGATCGCGAGCCCCATGCCCATGCCGTGCTCTTTCGTCGTAAAGAACGGCTCGAATATTCGGTCGGGAAACTCGATGCCCGGGCCACGATCGCTGATTTCGATCTGGATCGCATCCCTTATCCGGCGCACGCGAAGTCCAAGAGCTCTGTCGCCCGCAACAGAGTCCATCGCGTCCATGCCATTGCGGATGAGGTTCACCAGAACCTGCTGGATCTGCACCCGATCGAGCGCGACAATAGGAAGGTCGCTTTCGACATCGATGTCCATACGAACACGACGCCGCGCCGCCTCTTCAGCGATGAGGTCGCGCGCCTCAGCGATGACGCTGCCGAGTGTTGTGTAGGCCATCGCGTCTGCGGACTGCTTGAATAAGGCGCGGATGCGGCTGACGACATCCGCCGCCGAGTTGGCATCCCGGATAATGCGCTCCACCGTCTTCTGCGCCCGCTCGATATTTGGCGGTTCGGCCGTGAGCCAGCGCTGGCAGGCATACGAGTTGGCGACGACAGCCGCCAGAGGCTGGTTCACCTCATGCGCGATAGAGGCCGAAAGCTCGGCAAGACTCGCCGCCTGGCTCGCACGTGCAAGTCTCTCTTGCGCCAGACGCAGCTCTTCTTGCGCTCGAACTTCACCGTCGATGTCCAGGCAGACGACGTTCCACTGAACAATCGCCCCTTCGGCATTGCGCATCGGCGCTGCGCGCATATCGACCCAGCAATATTCGCCATCGAAGCGCCGCAGACGGTGCCTCCGCGCATACGGTTCGCCAGTGGCCAACGAATGAGCATAGTTCGTTTTGACACCCGCCAAGTCGTCAGGATGAACACTTTCGTCGAGCGTGCCGGCCAGGCGGGACTTTCCCTTGCCGTCCAGTGACTCCAACTCATATCCGAGGAATTCGCGGAGCTGACGGCTGCGATATATCGGCTCGCCATTCGGCGCGGCGCAATCGATCATCACCGGCAGCGTTTCAACCAGCTGCCACAGCGAACGTTCTCTCTCGCGCAGCGCCACCTGTGCGCGCATCTCATCGTCGATTTCGATGGAAACCTGGTACCAGCGCACGATCGTTCCGTCTCGATCGCGCAGAGGCTCGCAACGCCCCTCTATCCAGCGATAATTGCCGTCCTTCCAACGCCGGCGATATCGCATGATGAAGGAGTTGCCAGTTTTGAGGCAGTTGGCCGACGTAGCGAGCACCTCGGGAGCATCTTCGGGGTGAACCAGCTCTTGCGCCACCCTGGTGAAATCTTCGAAGTTCGCCCCGGAGATGCCGAGATCCTCCAAAGACCGCCTGTTGACGTAGGCCAACTTGCCATCGGGCGTCCAGCTCCAGATGTGGACCGGCAAGGCGTCGACAAGCTGCTGAAGTTCGCGCTCTCTTTCGCGCAACGCCTCCTGCGCTCGCATCTCGTCTTCGATGTCGATTGAAGCCATGTACCATTGCACGATCGCGCCATCGGCATCCCGTAGCGGCTGCGCTCGTGCTTCTATCCAGCGGTAGACGCCATCCTTCTCGCGCCGACGAAACCGGTTCACAAAAGGCTGGCCGGTCGCAAAGCCATTCGATGCCCTCCGGAACATTGTCGGAAAATCTTCAGGGTGGGCCAGGTCCCGAGCCAGGGCATCGAAGTCCTCGATGTGCGTGGGTGGTGAACCGACCTTCTCCAGATATCGCTTGCTGGTGTAGGTGATCCTGCCTGAAGGGGCGAAGCTCAGGATATTCACGGGCACGGCGTCAATCATTTGCTCCAGCTGCCGCTTGCCCTTCCGCAGCGCTTCTTCGGCCTTCACTTGGTCGTCGATGTCGTGCGAAAGACCGTACCATTGGACGACGGCCCCATCCTCGTTTCGCATCGGTTCCGCACGACCCGACATCCAGCGAAAGACACCGTCGGCGCGACGCAGGCGGTAGTTCAGGGAGAAGCTCTCGCCGGTGATGATGGAGTGGTTGAGGGCAGCTTCCAGCTTGGCCGCGTCGTCGGGATGTACGATCGCCGCTATGGCGGCTATCAGACCATTTCCTGCCGCATTCTCGTATTCTCCTACATCGAGACCGAGAAACTCGACCATTCGCTTGCTGAAGAAGACCGGCTCGCCCGACGCAGATAGGCGCCAGAGGAAGCTCGGCACCATATCGACAAGTTGTGAGAGTTCCCGCTCCCGGTCGCGCAAAGCTTGCTGCGCGCGCATCTCGTCGTCGATGTCGATGGAAATTGCATACCACTGCACGATTGCGCCGCCGTGATCACGCAGCGGCTCACCGCGTCCATCCACCCAGCGGTACGCGCCATCCGCACGGCGCATGCGATACTTCATGGAGTATGGCTCGCCGGTAACCAGGGAATGGCGGACGGTCTCCAGGAGGCGCGCCGCATCTTCGGGATGGACGAGAGATTGTATCGCCGCCGTCAGCCGGCTCATCGCCGGCTTGTCCAAATCCGCCACGCCGTCCAAACCGAAGAAGTCAAGCAAGCGCTTGTTGAAGAAGGTCGGCTCGCCTTCAGGCGTCAGACGCCTGATCTGGACTGGGACCATGTCGACGAGCTGAGAAAGTTCCCGCTCACGGCCACGCAGCGCCGTCACGGTTTTCTTGTAGACGTCATTGTCAAGCGCGATGCCATACCATCCCGCGACACGACCATGACTGTCGCGTGCTGGTCGCGCGGCGGTTCGAGCCCAGACATAGAGGCCGTTCGCGCGCCGAAAGCGAAACTCGACATTGAAGGGATCGCCTGTCCTGAGACAGTGGCGCCAAGTGGCTGCGATCTGCTCGTAGTCGTCCGGGTGAAGTACGCGCTTCCAGGCAGTATGCCCCTCGTGCAAAGAAGCGTTCAAATCTTCCAGCGTCACGCCAAGAGAGTTCTGCGCAAACGGATGCAGGTAAATCCATCTGCCGGCCGCATCGAATGCCCATCCGTTTCCGAATATGCTCTCAACGATCTTCGCCGATCGAATTGGTTCAGCCTCGTTTCCGACCGACGGGTCCAACTCTGCCGAGGTGGGCGGCTCCCTGTCCGTCACCAGATCGTCAATATCGACACTCACACTGTATCCTGGCTCTGACCGCGTCTCATTCCAACGATAACTGCCGTCGGCTTGGAGTTGCCGGTGTCTCGTCACCTGAGGAACGCCCGTCCAGAAGGCGCGGGCGGCAGCGTGAGCTGCGGCAGTCCGGTCATCTGGATGGACAAGGTTCAGTGAATGCGGAGCGTCGGAAACGGCTTTGCTTTCGAGCGCATCACTGATGACGTCAGCGAATTGTTCCTTGGCTGCGGACGGAATATCGCCATCAATCAGTGCGCCGTACCATGCAAGGATACGACCTGTGCTATCGCGCAACGGCTGCCCCGAGCTCCTGCTCCAACCGTAAGCACCTCTAGCGCGCAATATGCGATGCTCCATATTGTAATGGTCACCCGTTTGCAGGCAGCGGCGCCACATTGCGACGGCGCCGTCGTAATCGTCTGGATGGATCAGCCGCTTCCAACCCACCGCGCCCCCTTCCGAAGGCGAATTGAGTTCCTCTAGCGTTGTGCCGAGAAGCGTCAGCGTACCAGGCGTCACGTAGGTGAATTTGCCCGAGGCGTCTGTCGCCCACGCGTTGCCGACCACGCCTTCGATGATCCGAGCCGCTCGCAACGCTTCGGAGTTGGTTCCGCCAATGGACTTAAACGCTGTCGTCATTGTCTTCTCCTACCGGGCAAAGAAAGCCGGAGACCGTCAGCGCCTTGTGTAGCACTCATCCTTGGATATCTGGGTGGCGAATTGGCTTGCCAGCTTAACTTGACCATGCCTCGGCCGCACCTCATGGAAATCCATTAGATATGGCCGATCCGGCATTGCGGACAGGGCTGCCAGACGTCCCGAGTGAAGATCCAAGCAGCCAGGGTGAAGGGATACTGAAGGGCAAGCAGTTGGTCGCGACCTTGTCTAAGCGGGTCGCCATTTGCTGGCAAAAGAAGCCGACGCGTCGGTCGTTTATTTCGATGCCCCCGCAACCTATCCCGTGGTGTGGCTCGCCCTCTCCCTCGACACAATCGACCGCAAACACGCCTCGATATACGTCGTCGATGCCGCGTCTAAAGCGGCGGTCAGCAGGAGATAATCATGAACCTGGACAAAACCTCACACCCCGACAGAACGGGGCCTGAAGAGCTGGTTCCGTCGCGCTATGCGGTGCGGGTCGGCGAGATTGACGTGCTGGTGGTCAGCGATGGGGTGCTGCCGCTTCCAACCAAGATGTTGGGGCACAACGCCGACCCGGCCGCGCGTGCGGCCTGGCTGAACGACATGTTCCTGCCCCTGGACGCTTTCGACTGGGCGTTGAACGCAGTCGTGGTGCGCAGCGGCGGGCAGACCATACTCATCGACGCTGGGCTGGGATTGGACCCGGAGTTGAACTTGCCGCGGGCCGGGCAGTTGACCAAGCGACTGGAGGCCGCCGGCATCGATCTTGGATCCGTAACCGACGTGGTCCTTACCCACATGCACATGGACCACGTTGGCGGGCTGCTCGTCGACGGGGTGAAAGACCGCCTGCGTCCGGACCTGCGGATCCATGTGGCGGCCGCCGAGGTCAAATTCTGGGAGTCGCCCGATTTCTCCCAGGTCTCAATGCCGCCCGGTTTCCCGGACGCGCTTCGGGCAACCGCCAAGCAGTTCCGGAAGGAGTATGAGAGCAAGCTGCGGCTATTCGATGAAGAATCCGAGGTGGCGCCGGGCGTGGTCGTCTCCCGAACGGGCGGCCACACTCCCGGGCACAGCATCGTCCGCGTGGCGTCCGGCAAAGACCGGCTGATGTTTGCCGGCGACGCCGTGTTCGCGGTCGGATTCGAACACCCCGACTGGCACAACGGTTTCGAGCACGACCCCGAGGAGGCAGCTCGCGTCCGGGCCCGACTTTTGCGAGAGCTGGCGGAGACCGGAGAGCTGCTGGTGGCCACGCATATGCCGTTCCCCTCCGTCGGCCATGTGGCGATGGACGGCGATGTCTTTCGTTGGGTGCCGGTCTTCTGGGATTACTGACCTCTTGTTGGGTTAGGGCTAATAGGGCGCGTACTCATTGCGTTAATGAGTTCGCGCCCTTGTGTCTGCTTTTTTTGCGCCAGAACTCGCCAATCCGCAGGTGGCTCCGAATGAGACGTTTGACGCCTAGTCTCGGTGTCGATCCCCGGCGCGATGGTCGCGGAGCCATAAGGAACGATACGGAAAGAATGTTTGCCATGTGCCCGCGAAAAACATAACAAAAACAAACAATCGATGACACCCTCCGGGCCCACCATAACCATTGATTTCGTTGATGAAAACTGGCCTCGGCCCAAAATGTTTTGGGCCCGTTAT